>NZ_JBSFZS010000007.1:0-114271 GCF_053600395.1 Streptomyces sp. NPDC005070
GCAGGTGCAAGGCCTGCCCGGCGCTCTGGCGAAACCCTGTCCCGCGATGTGCGGGCCCCTCACGCGTGCGACATCCGCCCCTGCGGGGCCGCCCCGGCGTTCCGCCTCCCCGGTGACCGGAAGCCACGTTCCAAGGCATCCGGCACCGGTGGCCGTGCCCACCCGTCCCGCCCCGCGGGACGCCTGCCCACAGCGGGACCGGCACAGGTGGCGGTGGCCCGGCCTGGCTACGGGACGCCTGCCCGCGGCCAGGGCCGGGGTTGTCAGGTGTTCTGGCTGGTCGGGTGGTGACGGCGGGTTCTCAGGGTCGTCCAGGCGGCCGAGGCCATCCATATCACCCGGACGGCCGAACGGGGGGCGAGGAGAGCGCGCAGCCGCGCGGGACGGCTCGCGGACGTCCAGAAGGACCTCCCGACCCGGCGCGCGTCGTCGGCGAGGCCGGCCACCGGCCGGGGGTGCGGAGCGTAGAGAACCTGCTCCACGGCCGCGGCCAGCCGGTGCACCGCCGCCTCGGCCTTCGGATCGAGGCCCCCGAGTTCGACGATCCGCTCGGCCGCCTTTCTCGGCGTCTGCGACTCCTGAGGCGCGATCCCGTAGTCCCACGCCGTATCGGTCACCTCCGACCAGGCCCCCAGCGTGTGCGCCGCCACGTCCGCCTCGGTGTGGCCGTGACCGCCGAGCCGGACCGCCCGCACCCGTGTCCGCCACAGCAGGGGCAGCAACGGCACTCCCAGCACCAGCAGCCCGGCCAGCGCCAGCCCGAGGCTCTTCATCGTGGGCCAGATGTCGTCGTCGGTGCCGACGGCGGCCGACGGGGACTGCTCCGGGCAGGCCGCCAGCTTCCGAAGCTGCGGCGAGCAGCTCTCGCTCGCCGAGGGCTCCGCCGAGGGCGCCGCGGACGTCGAGAACGTCGGCTTCGGGGCCGCGGGCTCGATCTCGCCCGGCGTGTTCGTCTGGGTGTATGAGGGCACCGAACCCCGGCTCGGGGTCGGCTCGAAGCGGGTCCAGCCCACGCCCTCGAAGTACAGCTCGGGCCAGGCGTGCGCGTCCCGCAGCCCGACGGCCATCGAACCGTCCGCCTGCGGGGTCCCCGACGTGAAGCCGACCGCGACGCGGGCCGGAATCCCGAGGGTGCGCGCCATCGAGGCCATCGCGAAGGAGAAGTGGACGCAGAAGCCCTCCTTCTGCTTCAGGAAGTTCGCGATCGCGGTCGAGCCGCTGCCGGCCTGCACCTGGGTGTTGTAACGGAAGTCGCCGCTGACCGCGAAGTAGTCCTGGAGCTTGACCGCCTGCTCGTAGTGGTTGGCCGAGCCCGCGGTGACCTTGCGGGCCGTCTTCGCCACGATCGCGGGCAGCGACTCCGGAACCTTGGTGTACTCGCGCTTCATCGCGGGCGAGGCCTCCGGGGCGCTCGCGAGCTGCTGCGCCGTCGGCTGCACCATCAGGCTGGTGACCTCGTACCGCGCGCCACGCGTGTTCTGCCCGTGGTCGCCGACGAGGGTGCGCCCCACGGGCTCGTACCGCCAGCTCCCCTTGATGTCCACCTTGCTGGCCGGATACGGCATCGGCAGCCAGTCCTGCGCGTACCAGTCGGCCGCCGCGATCTGTGTCCGGATCGTCGCCCGCTTGACCTCGCCGGACAGACCGACCGGCGACGGGAACGTCTTCGGCACGTCCACGATGTGCCGCTGCGCCGGCTTCCACGCGGTGCCGTCGAAGTCGTCCAGCGAGACGATCCGCAGATACAGGTTCTGTGTGTCCCCGGTGTTCGTGCGGTACGTCATGACCGTGCGGTCCTCGTCCACGTTCAGGCTGTCGCGGAGCGAGACCAGCGGGTTCACCGCGGCGATCGTGCCGCCGCCTCCGGTGCCGTTGCCGATGCCCCGGCCCGCGCCGTCCAGCAGACCGCCGTCGAGCGAGGGCAGCGCGAGCGGCACGAACAGGGCGACGCCCAGGACGACCGCGCCGATCCGCCGGCCGGTGCGGACGGGAGCGACGACACCGCTCGCGGACTCCGGTCCCGGCCCGCGGGCCGCTCCGCCGAAGACCCGGCCCCACTGCGAGAGCCGGTCCCGGCTCTCGGCCAGCAGCAGCATCAGATAGCCGGTGGCCGCGAGCAGGAACCACAGCCAGGCCGCGCCGCCGCCGGACAGGCCCGCGGCGACCGAGTACAGGGCGAGCAGCGGAAGGCCGGCGGGCGCTGCGCTGCGGTAGGTCACCGCGAGGGTGTCCACCGCGAGCCCGATCACCAGGACACCGCCGACCACCATCAGCCGGATCCCGTCCGACAGCGGAGCGGGGATCGAATATCTGCCGATGTCGTCGGCGCCCGCCTGGAGCAGTGCCGAGAAGTGCTGGAAGGCCTCGGGCCCGGGGACGATCCCGGCGAGGGCCTGGCCCCGGGCGAAGACCAGCGTCAGCATCATCAGCGTCACCAGGGCCTGTGCCGCCACGGTCAGCGGCCGGGCCAGCGGGACCCGCCGGGTCAGCGCGCCGACACCGGTCTGCACGGCCAGCAGGAACGCCGCCTGGAAGATCCACGTCGCCGGGCTCACCAGCGGCAGCAGCGCGCACGACGTCATCAGTGTGGCCGCCGCCGCGTACAGCGCCAGCCTCGCCCGCCCGCTCATGCGCCACCACCCCCCGCGGTCGTCCCCGTCGACGCCGCATGCGTGCGCCGGCGGTCCGCCTCGCTCCACAGGTCGGCGAGCGACGCGCCCCGCGGCACCGTCACGGCGGTCCAGCCCGCTTCGCGCAGCATGCGCAGCGGGTCCGTGCCTTCGTCCAACGGGCCGGGCACCTCGGTCGGTTCCCGGACCCACGATTCGCTGTCGAGCAGGAACGCGACGGCCCCGCCGCTGCGCTGGCGCATCTTGCCGAGCACGGTCGCCTGCTCCTCGTCGAGATCGCCGAGGAAGGCGATCAGCAGTCCTTCGTTGCCGCCGCGCAGCACCTCGTAGGCGCGGGAGAGGCCCGTGCCGTCCGAGTGGTCGACGACGGCGAGCGTGTCCATCATCATCCCGGCCGCGTCCGCCGACTCCTGGCTCGCGCCCGCGAACCCGTCGGCGCCCTCGCCGGGCACCGAGCTGCCGGTGTCCGTCAGAAGGCGCACGGAGAAGCCCCGTTGGAGCATGTGCAGCAGCGTGGAGGCCGTTCCCGAGACGGCCCACTCGAAGGCCGAGTCGGGGCCCGCGCCCTGGAAGGCGATGCCCCGGGTGTCCAGGAGCACGGTGCAACGGGAGCGCTGGGGCTGTTCCTCGCGGCGGACCATCAGCTCGCCGTAGCGGGCGGTCAGCCGCCAGTGCACACGGCGCAGGTCGTCGCCGTGGCGGTACCCGCGCGGAATGATGTCGTCCTCGCCGGCCAGGGCGAGAGAGCGCTGCCGCCCGTCGCCGTACCCCTTCGCCTCTCCCGTCAGCCGCACCGGTGGCAGCGCCTCCACGCGCGGTATGACGGTCAGGGTGTCGTACGCCGAGAAGGAGCGGGTCAGCTCGCACATTCCGAACGGGTCGGTCAGCCGCAGTTGCAGCGGGCCCAGCGGATAGCGGCCGCGCAGGTCCGAGCGCACGCGGTAGGACACCTCGCGGCGGCCGCCCGCCTCGACCCGGTCCAGCACGAAGCGGGGGCGCGGCCCGAGGACGTAGGGCACCTTGTCCTGGAGCATCAGCAGACCCGTGGGTAGGCGCGAGATGTTGTCCATGCGCAGATGCACGCGGGCCTCGGAGCCCGCGGACACCCGCCCGGGAGAGAGCCTGCGGCTGCCCGAGACCCGGTAGCGGGTGCGGTACAGGACGGCCGCGCAGACCAGCGGCAGCACCGCGAGGAGCAGGCCGACCCGGAGCAGCTCGCTCTGCCCGAGGACGTACGCGCAGATCGCGGCGGCCACTCCCGCGGCCAGGAACGAGCGGCCGCGCGTGGTGAGACCGGCGAGCGCGGTGCGCAGCCCGCCCTTGTCCTCGGCGGTGTGGCCCGCGCTCGCCTGTGTCATCACAGCCTCCGGGGCGGCTGCTGACCGTACGTGGGCGCCCCCCGGCCCATCGAGAGGCCGGGCTGCTGGGGAGCGGCGGGCACCGGGGTGCGCTGGATGATCTCCTGGACGACCTGCTCGGACGTACGGCGGTTCAACTGAGCCTGCGCCGTGGGCAGCAGGCGGTGGGCCAGGACCGCGACGGCGAGGGCCTGCACGTCGTCCGGCAGCGCGTACTCCCGGCCGCTGAGGGCCGCGGACGCCTTCGCCGCGCGCAGCAGATGCAGCGTGGCGCGCGGTGAGGCGCCGAGTCTGAGGTCCGGATGGGTGCGCGTGGCCGCCACCAGGTCCACCGCGTAGCGGCGCACCGGGTCGGCGACATGGACCGTGCGGACCGCGTCGATCAGCTTCACGATGTCGTGCGCGTGGGCGACCGGCTGGAGGTCGTCCAGCGGGCTCGCGCCGCCGTGGATGTCCAGCATCTGCAGTTCGGCTTCCGTGCTGGGGTAGCCGATGGAGACACGGGCCATGAAGCGGTCGCGCTGGGCCTCCGGCAGAGGGTAGGTGCCCTCCATCTCGACCGGGTTCTGGGTGGCCACCACCATGAACGGGCTGGGCAGTTCGTAGGTCTGCCCGTCGATGGTGACCTGGCGCTCCTCCATCGACTCCAGGAGCGCGGACTGCGTCTTGGGCGAGGCGCGGTTGATCTCGTCGCCGATCACGATCTGCGCGAAGATCGCACCCGGCTTGAACTCGAAGTCCCGGCGCTGCTGGTCCCAGATGGACACACCCGTGATGTCCGAGGGCAGCAGGTCGGGCGTGAACTGGATGCGCCGCACCGAACAGTCGATGGAACGCGCCAGCGCCTTGGCCAGCATGGTCTTGCCGACGCCGGGGACATCCTCGATCAGAAGATGGCCCTCGGCGAGCAGTACGGTCAGCGAAAGCCGTACGACCTCAGGCTTGCCTTCGATCACTCCTTCCACCGAACCGCGGACACGCTCCGCAGTGGCGGTCAGATCCGTCAGGCTCGCACGATCGTCATAGGTCGTCACCCGGCCCTCCTAGGCCCGTTCGGGCCGACGCCCTGTGCGGACCGGCCCACCCCGAAACACGGGCACCACGCGCGAAAGGTTCCGCGTGACGCCACACCCGCATTCTTGTTGCCGTTACCGGTTCGTGTCATCCGCCTGTGGACAAGTGGCCGCGATATGTCAGTTCTTACGGCTCTTTGAGCACCGGACGGCCGGGGTTTTTTGTGCAGAGAGGGTCCCACGAGCTGCGGAGGGCCGGCGACCGGGGCTCCGGCGGGCCGGGGTCAGGAGGGGTCGATCTCCCGCAGCAGGCCGGTCGTGACGTCGAAGACGAAGCCGCGTACGTCGTCGGTGTGCACCAGGAACGGGGAGGTGCGCACGCGCTGCATCGACTGCCGTACGTCCTGGTCGACGTCCCGGAAGGCCTCGACCGCCCACGCGGGGCGCTGGCCGACCTCCATCTCCAGGTCGTGCCGGAACTCCTCCGTGAGGGACTCCAGGCCGCAGCCGGTGTGGTGGATGAGGGCCACGCTGCGGGTGCCGAGGGCGCGCTGGCTGATGGTGAGGGAGCGGATCACGTCGTCGGTGACCACGCCGCCCGCGTTGCGGATGGTGTGGCAGTCGCCCAGCTTCAGGCCGAGCGCGGCGTGCAGGTCGAGGCGGGCGTCCATGCACGCGACGACGGCGACCCGCTGGACGGGGCGGGCATCCATCCCCGGGTCGGCGAAGGCGGCGGCGTATTTCCCGTTCGCGTCCACGAGGCGGTCGGTGACCGAGCGCTCCGTGTCTATGGCGTCTTCGGGCTCGGTGGGAACGGATGCGGAAGTCGTCATACCTGCGACGTTACTGGTCACGCATGGGCGAGGCCCGTTGTGAGAGGGGACAAAGAATGTCATCGCGGCTTGTTGTGAGGTAATCCACACGGGCGGTGACGGCCTGCCCGTTCGAGTGATTCTTCCGGATCCGCGGCTTCGGTCCGAGCGCCGTCCGCGACGCGCATGCCGGTTGGTTGACCGCGAGACACCGTGGACTAAAGTGACGCGAAGCGGGAGGCGAGGCTCTCCCCGCTGCACTGTTTTCCCCAGGAGACCCGGCGACCTTCCGGAGTTTCCCCGCGTGCGCGGCGCGTACGTACGGCTCGGCCTCCTCCCGCTCCCGGTCGGCCGACGCCCTTCATCCGGCGGCGGCGGGCCTCCCCTTCCCGAGCGGGTGGGGACCCGGCGGTGCGTAGGGCCGCGCCGGACCTGAGAGGGCCCGGAATGAAAGGGCGCGAAGCGCTTCCCGACGAGGGTGACAGCGGGCGACCGGAGGGGCAGAGCCGACACGTCCCGGTCATGCTCGACCGGTGCCTGGACATGCTGGCACCGGCCCTCACCGAGCCGGGAGCCGTGGTCGTCGACTGCACACTCGGACTCGGCGGTCACAGCGAGGCACTGCTGACCCGGTTCCCCGGAGTGCGGCTCGTCGCCCTGGACCGGGACAAGGAGGCACTGCGCCTCTCCGGAGAGCGGCTCGCCCCCTACGGCACCCGCGCCGACCTGGTGCACGCCGTCTACGACGAACTCCCCGACGTGCTCGGCCGCCTCGGCATCCCGCGCGTCCAGGGCGTCCTGTTCGACCTCGGCGTCTCCTCCATGCAACTCGACGAGGCCGACCGGGGATTCGCCTACTCCCAGGACGCCCCGCTCGACATGCGCATGGACCAGACGACCGGCATGAGCGCCGCCGAGGTCCTCAACACCTACCCGCCGGGCGAACTGGTGCGGATCCTGCGGGCGTACGGCGAGGAGAAGCAGGCCAAGCGGATCGTCTCCGCGATCGTGCGCGAGCGCGAGAAGGAGCCCTTCACCAACAGCGCGCGGCTCGTCGAGCTCATCCGGGACGCGCTGCCCCAGGCCGCCAAGCGCACCGGCGGCAACCCCGCCAAGCGCACCTTCCAGGCGCTGCGCATCGAGGTCAACGGCGAACTGAGTGTCCTGGAGCGGGCGATTCCGGCGGCCGTGAAGGCGCTCGCCGTCGGCGGCCGGATCGCCGTCCTGTCGTACCACTCGCTGGAGGACCGGCTGGTCAAGCAGGTGTTCGCGGCCGGCGCCGCCAACACCGCGCCGCCCGGACTGCCGGTCGTCCCCGAGCGCTATCAGCCCCGGCTCAAGCTCCTCACCCGCGGTGCCGAACTTCCCACCGAGGAGGAGGTCGCCGAGAACCGGCGGGCCGCTCCCGCCCGGCTGCGGGGAGCAGAGCGCATCCGCGAGGAATCCGCCGAGTAGGCGGGGGGGAGAAGGAGAGGCCGTGAGGCGGAAACCCGGACTCGAGCGACGCCCCGGGCCCGGTTCCCGGACCCGCCGGAGGGCGGGGACCGGGCACCGGGACCCGTGGCCGCCCGCCGAGGCCGGGAACCGAACCGGCGGTGGTTTCGTGAGTAGGGGAACCGGACCCATGGAGCGGCCGTGAAGCCGGCACACCAGAGCCACAGGGAGGGCGCGTGAGCGGCAGACCCGAACTCAGGGGGCGGGCCGCCCGGCTCGCGCGGCTCCTTCCGGCGGGGGCCGGACAGGCCGCCCGCACCCCCTTCGTCCTTCTGGTGGTCCTTCTCCTCGGCGGCGGCCTCATCGGGCTCCTCGTGCTGAACTCGGCGCTCAGCGAAGGCGCGTTCCGCCTCGACGACCTCCAGAAGGAGACCAAGAGCCTCACCGACGAGGAACAGGCCCTCCAGCGGGACGTGGACACCTACTCGGCCCCCGACGCCCTCCAGCGCCGTGCCCGCGAACTCGGCATGGTCCCCGGTGGCGACCCGGCCTTCCTCGGCCCCGACGGCACCGTCAAGGGCGTTCCCGGAGCCGCAGGCTCCGCCGTGCGGTCCCCGATGGTCCTCCCGCCCGAGGTCCTCGCCCCGGCCCGCGCCCCGAGCCGGGCCGCGGCGCGGAGCGCGACACCGTCCCCCGGCTCGCGGCAGCCCTCCGCAGGAGCCTCCAAACAGCCCTCCACGACCCCTGGCAGGTGACGGAAGTGTCCGACAGGGAACCGCCGCGCCGCCGCGTGCCCGGCCCCGCCAGGCCCGCACGCCCGGCGGGCCGGAACCGCCCGGGTCCGGGCGCCCGCCCCGTACGCCGCCCGGCCGCGAACCGTTCCGACGGCCCGCGTCTCATCCGGCTCGGCAGCCCCCGGCCCCGCCTGCGCATGGTCAGCCTCGCCCTGACGCTGGTGATGATCGCGTTCGTCGTGCGGCTGCTGCAGGTGCAGGCCGTGGACGCGGGCACCTACGCGGCCAAGGCCGAGCAGAACCGGTACGTCGGACGCACCCTGGCCGCCGAGCGCGGCGGGATCACCGACCGCGACGGCGTCGAACTGGCGACGAGCGTGGACGCGTACGACATCACCGCGGACCCGACGATGTTCACCCGCGAGGCCACGAAGGTGGACGACGCCCCCGAACAGGCCGCGGCCCTCCTCGGCCCGATCATCGGCCAGGACGTCGACACCGTCGCCAGGAAGCTGCGGACGAAGAACACCCGCTACGTCCTCCTCGCGCACCGCCGCACCCCCCAGGTCTGGCAGCAGATCAAGGACCTCAAGAGCACACTCGGGACCAAGGCCGAGACCGACCGGAACACGGTCAACGTCCTCGCGGGCGTCCTCGCGGTACCGGCCAGCAAGCGCGTGTACCCGAACGGCGACCTGGCCGCCGGGATACTGGGCTGGGTCAACGCCGACGGCAAGGGCGGCGGCGGTGTCGAGCAGCAGTTGAACAAACAGCTCACCGGCAAGGACGGCAAGATCCGCTACGCGCAGTCCGGGGGCCGCCAGGTGCCGACCGTGGGCTCCACCGAGACGCCGGCCGTGGCCGGTTCCGACGTCGAGCTCACCATCGACCGGGACATCCAGTGGGCCGCGCAGGACGCCATCACCGAGCAGGTGAAGACGTCCGGGGCGGACCGCGGCTACGTGATAGTGCAGGACACGAAGACCGGCCAGATCCTCGCCATGGCCAACGCGCCGGGCTTCGACCCCAACGACCTCACCCAGGCCAACGCGGCGGCCATGGGCAACGCGGCCCTCCAGGACGCGTACGAGCCCGGCTCCACCGCCAAGCTGATGTCGATGGCCGCCGTCCTCCAGGAGAACGTGGCGACCCCCGGGACGCATGTCGTCGTGCCCAACCGGCTGCACCGCGGCGACCGGCTCTTCCAGGACGACGTCGACCACAAGACCTGGAACCTCACGCTCAACGGCGTGCTCGCCATGTCCAGCAACATCGGCACCATCCTGGCCACCGGCCAGCTCGGCAAGACCCAGAAGCAGGCCAACCAGGTCCTCTACTCGTATCTGCGCAAGTTCGGCATCGGCAGCCACACCGGGCTCGGTTTCCCCGGCGAGACGGCGGGCATCCTCGCGCCCGCCGACAAGTGGTCGACCTCGCAGCAGTACACGATTCCTTTCGGCCAGGGCGTGTCGATCAACGCGATGCAGGCGGCTTCCGTCTACTCGACGATCGCCAACGGCGGCGTCCGCGTCGAGCCGACCCTGGTGCGCGGCACGAAGGGGCCCGACGGCCGCTTCACACCCGCCGCCGAGCCGAAGAAGACCCGGGTCGTGAGCGAGAAGACGGCGAAGACACTCGCCCGGATGCTGGAGTCCGTGGTGGACGACAAGCAGGGCACCGGCATCAGGGCGCGCATCCCCGGGTACCGGGTCGCGGGCAAGACGGGTACGGCCAACCGCGTGGATCCGGCCACCGGGAAATACCACGGCTACACCTCCTCCTTCGCGGGCTTCGCCCCCGCAGACAAGCCCCGCGTCACCGTCTACTGCGCGATCCAGAACGCCACGAAGGGCAGCTACTACGGCGGCCAGATCTGCGGACCCGTCTTCAAGCAGGTGATGGAGTTCGCCCTGAAGACCCTTCAGGTCCCGCCCACCGGCGCCCACGCGGCCCGGCTGCCCGTCGACTACACACCGTGACCGCTCCCCGACCGCACGCTGTGATCAGCAACCCCGCACAACGGACCAGGAACCACTCGTGACAACGATCACCCCGGACCCCGGGAACCAGCACTCCCCGCGCACCCCGTCCCCGCCCTCGCTTCGCCCCGGCGGGGGTGAGCCCGGTACGCTCACCGCCGTGCCACAAGCTGATCAGTCCCAAACCACCCAGAAGGGCGTCCCTGTGACATATCCGGGGCCGCCGCGTCCGGTTCACGTCTCCGCCATCCCCGTCGCGGAGCTGGCCGATCAGCTGGGTGCCGAGAGGCCGGAGAGCGACGTCGGGGTCACGGGCATCACCCATGACTCCCGGGCGGTGCGACCCGGCGACGTGTACGCCGCTCTGCCGGGCGCCCGTCTGCACGGCGCCGATTTCGTGACCCAGGCGGCCGGCCTAGGCGCCGTCGCGGTGCTCACCGACCCGACCGGCGCCGGGCGCGCCGCGGCCACCGGCCTGCCGGTCCTCGTCGTCGAGGACCCCCGCGGATCGATGGGTGAGCTCGCGGCCACCATCTACGGCCACCCGGGGCGCGATCTCCTCCAGATCGGCATCACGGGCACCTCGGGCAAGACCACGACGGCCTACCTCGTCGAGGGCGGCCTGAAGACCGTCCGCTCCACCGGCCTGATCGGCACGGTCGAGACGCGCATCGGCGACGAGCGCATCAAGTCCGAGCGCACCACACCCGAGGCCACCGACCTCCAGGCCCTGTTCGCCGTCATGCGCGAGCGCGGGGTCGACTCGGTCGCGATGGAGGTCTCCAGCCACGCGCTGGTCCTCGGCCGCGTCGACGGCTGCGTCTTCGACGTCGCCGTCTTCAACAACCTCAGCCCGGAACACATGGAGTTCCACACGGGCATGGAGGACTACTTCCAGGCCAAGGCCCAGCTCTTCACGGCCAGGCGCAGCCGGCTCGGCGTCGTGAACCTCGACGACGAGTACGGCCGCAGGCTCGCGGGGGAGGCCACCGTCCCCGTCGTCACCTTCTCCGCCGAGGGCCACCCGGACGCCGACTGGCGCGCCGAGGAGGTCGAAGTCGGCCCGATGGACTCGACGTTCACCGCGGTCGGCCCCAAGGGCGAGCGGATCACCGCCCGCTCGCCGCTCGCCGGCCCCTTCAACGTGGCGAACACGCTCGCCGCGGTCGTCGCCCTCACGGCCGCCGGGATCGACCCGCAGGCGGCGGCCGACGGAATCGCCGCCGTCCCCGGGGTCCCGGGCCGGCTGGAACGTGTGGACGAGGGCCAGCCGTACCTCGCCGTCGTCGACTACGCCCACAAGACGGACGCCGTCGAATCCGTCCTGCGCGCCCTGCGCAAGGTCACCGAAGGCCGGCTGCACGTGGTGCTCGGCTGCGGCGGCGACCGGGACACGACGAAGCGGATGCCGATGGGCGCGGCCGTGGCCCGGCTCGCCGACACCGCCGTCCTCACCTCCGACAACCCCCGCTCCGAGGACCCGCTCGCGATCCTCGCCACGATGCTCGCGGGTGCCGCGGAGGTGCCGGCCCACGAGCGGGGCGAGGTCCAGGTCTTCGAGGACCGGGCCGCCGCCATCGCCGCGGCCGTCGCGCGCGCAAAGCCCGGGGACACCGTGCTGATCGCCGGCAAGGGCCACGAGCAGGGCCAGGACATCGCCGGGGTGGTGCGTCCCTTCGACGACCGCCAAGTGCTCCGCGAAGCTATCCAGCAGACCCAGGGATGAACTTGTGATCGCCCTCTCCCTCGCCGAGATCGCAGCAGTCGTCGGCGGGCAGACGTACGACATACCGGATCCGGGGCTACAGGTCACCGGACCGGTCGTCAGAGACTCCCGTGAAGTGGAGTCCGGCAGCCTCTTCGTCGCCTTCGTCGGCGAACGCGTGGACGGCCACGACTACGCCGGGGCGGTGATCGAGGCCGGCGCGGCCGCCGTCCTGGCGTCCCGCCCCGTCGGCGTGCCAGCCATCGTCGTCGACGACGTGCAGACGGCCCTCGGCGCCCTCGCCCGCCATGTCGTCGAACGGCTCGGCGCGACCCTCGTGGCCCTCACCGGCTCCGCGGGCAAGACCAGCACCAAGGACCTGATCGCCCAGGTGCTGCGGAGCAAGGCGCCGACCGTCTTCACCCCAGGCTCCCTCAACAACGAGATCGGACTGCCGCTCACCGCGCTCAGCGCCACCGAGGAGACGAAGTTCCTCGTGCTGGAGATGGGTGCCCGCGGCATCGGCCACATCCGCTACCTGACGGAGCTCACCCCGCCGAGGATCGGTCTCGTCCTCAACGTCGGCACCGCCCACATCGGCGAGTTCGGCGGCCGCGAACAGATCGCGCAAGCAAAGGGCGAGCTCGTCGAGAGCCTCCCCGAGGACGGCGCCGCGATCCTCAACGCGGACGACCCCCTCGTACGCGCCATGGCGTCGCGCACGAAAGCGCGCGTGATCCTCTTCGGAGAGTCCGGCGAAGCGGACGTACGGGCCGAGAACGTCCGGCTCACGGAGAGCGGACAGCCTTCCTTCAGTCTTCGCACACCCTCCGGGTGCAGTGATGTGACCATGCGCCTGTACGGTGAGCACCACGTGTCGAACGCGCTCGCCGCGGCCGCCGTCGCCCATGAGCTGGGCATGTCCGCAGACGAGATCGCCCGCGCGCTCTCCGAGGCGGGCTCCCTCTCCCGCTGGCGGATGGAGGTCACCGAGCGTCCGGACGGCGTGACGGTCGTCAACGACGCCTACAACGCGAACCCCGAGTCCATGCGGGCCGCCCTGCGCGCGCTCGCCGCGATGGGCAAAGCCCGTCAGGCACAAGGGGGTCGTACGTGGGCGGTGCTCGGTCAGATGGCCGAGCTCGGGGACGAGGCGCTCGCCGAGCACGACGCGGTCGGACGGCTTGCCGTCCGGCTCAATGTCGGCAAGCTCGTCGCGGTCGGGGGCAGGGAAGCGTCCTGGCTGCAACTGGGCGCATATAACGAGGGTTCGTGGGGTGAGGAGTCGGTGCACGTGTCCGACGCACAGGCGGCTGTCGACCTGTTGCGCAGCGAGCTGCGCCCAGGGGACGTCGTGCTCGTGAAGGCGTCCAGGTCCGTCGGGCTGGAACGGGTGGCGCTCGCGCTGCTCGCCGACGGTACCGAGGGTGAGGTTTCCGCCCGATGATGAAGCAGATCCTGTTCGCGGGAGTCCTCGGTCTGTTCCTGACCCTGGCCGGCACGCCGCTGCTGATCAAACTGCTGGCCAAGAAGGGCTACGGCCAGTACATCCGCGACGACGGCCCGCGCGAGCACGCCAGCAAGCGCGGTACGCCGACGATGGGTGGTATCGCCTTCATCCTGGCGACGATCGCCGCGTACTTCCTGAGCAAGCTCATCACCGGTTACCCGCCGACCTATTCGGGTCTGCTGGTCCTCGGGCTGATGTTCGGCATGGGCATGGTCGGTTTCCTGGACGACTACATCAAGATCGTCAAGCGGCGTTCGCTCGGCCTGCGGGCCAAGGCGAAGATGGCCGGACAGCTCATCGTCGGCATCAGCTTCGCGGTGCTGGCCCTGATGTTCGCCGACAACCGCGGCAACACCCCGGCCTCCACCAAGCTGTCGTTCATCACCGACTTCGGCTGGAAGCTCGGCCCGGTGCTGTTCGTGATCTGGGCGCTGTTCATGATCCTGGCGATGTCGAACGGCGTGAACCTGACCGACGGTCTGGACGGCCTCGCCACCGGCGCCTCCGTCCTCGTCTTCGGCGCCTACACGTTCATCGGCGTCTGGCAGTTCCAGGAGTCCTGCGCCAACGCGACGACCCTGACCAACCCGGGCGCCTGCTACGAGGTGCGCGATCCGCTCGACCTGGCCGTCGTGGCCTCCGCCCTGATGGGCGCCTGCCTGGGCTTCCTGTGGTGGAACACGTCGCCCGCCAAGATCTTCATGGGCGACACGGGTTCGCTCGCCCTCGGTGGTGTCCTCACCGGCCTGGCCATCCTCTCCCGCACCGAGCTGCTGGTGGCCATCATGGGCGGCCTGTTCGTCCTCATCACCATGTCGGTGGTCATCCAGGTCGGCTCCTTCAAGCTGACCGGGAAGCGCGTCTTCCGGATGGCCCCGCTCCAGCACCACTTCGAACTCAAGGGCTGGTCCGAGGTCCTTGTGGTGGTCCGATTCTGGATCATCCAGGGCATCTGCGTGATCGTCGGTCTCGGCCTCTTCTACGCAGGATGGGCAGCCAAGAAGTGACCAACTGGCAGGGAAAGCACGTCACCGTCGCCGGCCTCGGCGTCTCGGGCATCCCGGCGGCCAAGGTCCTGCACGGCCTCGGCGCCCTCGTCACCGTCGTCAACGACGGAGACGACGAACGGGCACGTGCCCAGGCCGCGGACCTGGAGGCACTCGGCGTCACCGTGCGCCTCGGTGACGGCGCGACCCTGCCCGAGGGCACCGAGCTCATCGTGACCGCGCCCGGCTGGCAGCCGGACAAGCCGCTGTTCACCGCGGCCGCCGCGGCGGGCGTCCCGGTCTGGGGCGACGTCGAACTCGCCTGGCGGCTGCGGGAACTGGACGGCAGGAAGCCGGCTCCCTGGCTCGCGGTCACCGGCACCAACGGCAAGACCACGACCGTCCAGATGCTCGCCTCCATCCTGAAGGCGGCGGGCCTGCGCACCGCGGCGGTCGGCAACATCGGTGTCTCGCTCCTCGACGCCGTCCTCGGCGAGGAGGAGTACGACGTCCTCGCGGTCGAACTCTCCAGCTACCAGCTCCACTGGGCGCCCTCGCTGCGCGCCCACTCCGGGGTCGTGCTGAACCTCGCGCCCGACCATCTCGACTGGCACGGCTCCATGGAGGCGTACGCCGCCGACAAGGGCCGTATCTACGAGGGCAATCGGGTCGCGTGCGTCTACAACGTGGCCGACAAGGCCACCGAGGACCTGGTGCGCGCCGCGGACGTCGAGGAGGGCTGCCGCGCCGTCGGCTTCACCCTCGGCGCTCCGGGGCCCTCCCAACTCGGCGTCGTGGACGGCATCCTGGTCGACCGCGCCTTCGTCGAGAACCGGCAGAAGAACGCCCAGGAGCTGGCGGAGGTCTCCGACGTCACTCCGCCCGCCCCGCACAACGTCGCCAACGCCCTTGCCGCGGCGGCCCTCGCGCGCGCCTTCGGGGTGCCTCCCAAGGCCGTACGGGACGGACTGCGGGCCTTCACACCGGACGCGCACCGCATCGCGCACGTGGCCGACGTGGACGAGGTCGCCTACGTCGACGACTCCAAGGCCACCAACACGCATGCCGCGGAAGCCTCCTTGGCCGCCTACGAGTCGATCGTGTGGATCGCCGGAGGGCTCGCCAAGGGCGCGACCTTCGACGAGCTCGTCGCCCGGTCGGCGAAGCGGCTGAGGGGCGTCGTGCTGATCGGCGCGGACCGCGCGCTGATCCGCGAAGCCCTGGCGCGACACGCCCCCGAGGTACCGGTCGTCGACCTCGACCGGACCGACACTGGGGCGATGCTCGCGGCTGTCCAGGAGGCCAGGAGGCTCGCCGAGCCCGGGGACACGGTACTGCTGGCCCCGGCCTGCGCGTCCATGGACATGTTCGCCAACTACAACAAGCGCGGTGACGCGTTCGCGGAGGCGGTCCGCGAACTCGGCGCCTGACCCGGTTGCCTGGCCGGGCGGACCTGGGAGGGACGGACGCGTGACATCGCTGTGGACCGAAGACCCCGATGCCGGCTAGCCGCACCGGCCGCCCTCCCGTGCGGCGGGCCGGCCGGCCCGCCGCCGCCGGGGCGCTCCGCGACAATCCCGTACGCCGTCTCCACCTGCGTGCCCAAAAGGCCTGGGACCGGCCGCTGACCGCGTACTACCTGATCCTCGGAGGCAGCCTGCTGATCACCGTGCTGGGGCTCGTGATGGTCTACTCGGCCTCGCAGATCACGGCGCTCCAGCTCTCGCTGCCCGGGTCGTTCTTCTTCCGCAAGCAGTTCCTCGCCGCCCTGATCGGCGGTGTGCTGCTGTTCGCCGCCTCCCGGATGCCGGTGAGACTGCACCGGGCGCTGGCCTACCCGATCCTGGCCGGAGCCGTCTTCATGATGGTCCTGGTGCAGGTGCCCGGGATAGGACTCTCGGTCAACGGCAACCAGAACTGGATCTCCCTCGGCGGCTCGTTCCAGATCCAGCCCAGCGAGTTCGGCAAGCTCGCGCTCGTGCTCTGGGGAGCCGATCTGCTCGCCCGCAAACAGGACAAGCGGCTGCTGACCCAGTGGAAGCACATGCTGGTGCCGCTCGTGCCCGCCGCGTTCATGCTGCTCGGCCTGATCATGCTCGGCGGGGACATGGGAACGGCGATCATCCTCACGGCCATCCTGTTCGGGCTGCTGTGGCTGGCCGGAGCGCCCACCCGGCTGTTCGTGGGCGTGCTCTCCGTCGCCCTGGCGATCGGCTTCCTGCTCATCAAGACCAGCCCCAACCGCATGTCCAGGCTGGCCTGCATCGGCGCGACCGAGCCGGGGCCGCACGACACCTGCTGGCAGGCCGTGCACGGCATCTACGCCCTCGCCTCCGGCGGGCTCTTCGGCTCCGGCCTCGGCGCCAGTGTGGAGAAATGGGGCCAACTGCCCGAAGCGCACACCGACTTCATCTTCGCCATCACTGGGGAGGAACTGGGCCTCGCGGGGACGCTGTCGGTGCTCGCTCTCTTCGCGGCTCTAGGCTATGCGGGTATCCGCGTGGCCGGACGCACGGAGGACCCCTTCGTGAGGTATGCCGCGGGAGGCGTGACCACCTGGATCACGGCCCAGGCCGTGATCAACATCGGTGCGGTGCTCGGTCTGCTGCCGATCGCCGGTGTCCCGCTCCCGCTGTTCTCCTACGGAGGTTCCGCCCTGCTGCCGACCATGTTCGCCATCGGGCTGTTGATCGCGTTCGCGCGTGACGACCCCGCTGCGCGGGCGGCTCTCGCCATGCGGCAACCCCGCTTTGGCAGAAAGCGGGGTGCGGTGAGAGAGTCCGCAAGGGCCGCGGGGCCCCGGAGATGGAACACGATGCGACGGCGTGCCTCTGCGGCGCGTTCGTCCGGAGAGCGGTGAATTTCGGTGCATGTCGTACTCGCCGGCGGGGGGACCGCCGGCCACATCGAGCCCGCGCTCGCCCTCGCGGACGCCCTGCGCAGGCAGGACCCCACCGTGGGGATCACGGCCCTGGGCACGGAACGGGGCCTGGAGACCCGCCTCGTACCCGAGCGCGGTTACGAACTGGCGCTGATCCCGGCCGTACCGCTGCCGCGCAGGCCCACCCCCGAGCTGATCACCGTCCCCGGGCGGCTGCGCGGCACGATCAAGGCCGTCGAGCAGATCCTGGAGCGGACCAAGGCGGACGCGGTCGTCGGCTTCGGCGGCTACGTGGCCCTGCCCGGCTACCTGGCGGCCAAGCGCCTCGGCGTGCCGATCGTCATCCACGAGGCCAACGCCCGGCCCGGACTCGCCAACAAGATCGGATCGCGGTACGCGGCCCAGGTCGCCGTCTCCACGCCCGACAACAAGCTCCGCGGGGCCCGTTACATCGGCATCCCGCTGCGCCGCACCATCGCCACCCTCGACCGGGCCGCCGTACGGCCCGAGGCGCGCGCCGCGTTCGGACTCGACCCGCACCTGCCGACGCTGCTCGTGTCGGGCGGCTCGCAGGGCGCCCGCCGCCTCAACGAGGTGGTCCAGCAGGCCGCTCCGTACCTCCAGCAGGCCGGAATCCAGATCCTGCACGCGGTCGGCCCGAAGAACGAACTGCCGCAGGTGCACCAGATGCCGGGGATGCCCCCGTACATCCCGGTACCGTACGTGGACCGGATGGATCTCGCGTACGCTGCGGCCGACATGATGCTCTGCCGCGCGGGCGCGATGACCGTCGCCGAACTCTCCGCCGTCGGACTGCCCGCCGCCTACGTCCCGCTGCCCATCGGCAACGGCGAACAGCGGCTGAACGCCCAGCCGGTGGTCAAGGCCGGCGGCGGACTGCTGGTCGACGACGCGGAGCTGACCCCGCAGTGGCTGCAGCAGAACGTGCTGCCCGTGCTCGCCGACCCGCACCGCCTGTACGAGATGTCGGTCGCCGCCAGCGAGTTCGGCCGACGCGACGCCGACGACCTGCTCGTCGGCATGGTGTACGAGGCGATCGCCTCGCGCCGGCACTAGGACCGCATGAGGGAAGGCAGGGAGCGTGGCCGGACCGAGTACCGCCGAGCGCGGTGAACGGCAGAAGCTGGAGTCCGGCCCGCCCCGGCCGCCCCTCGTCGGGCGGCTCCGCCGCCTTCGTAGGCTCATCATCCTTTTGCTCGCGGTGGTGTTGACCGGATCCGCCGCGGTGTGGATCCTCTACGGTTCCTCCTGGCTGCGCACGGAACGCGTGTCCGTCTCCGGGACGCGGGTACTGACCCCCGCGCAGGTGCGCGAAGCGGCCGGTGTGCCGGTCGGATCCCCGCTGGTCTCCGTCGACACGGACGCCATCGAGGCGCGGCTGCTCAGGGAATTGCCCCGGATCGACTCGGTCGAGGTCGTCCGGTCCTGGCCGCACGGAATCGGTCTGAGAGTGATCGAACGGACTCCGGTCCTTATCGTCGGAAAAGGCGCGAAGTTCGTCGAAGTGGACGCCAAGGGCGTCCGGTTCGCCACGGTTTCCGAGGCCCCGAAGGGCGTGCCCGTCCTGGAGTTGGCGGTGTCCAAGGGCGCCGCGGCGCGCCGCTTCCCCGCCGACCGGCTCGTGCGCGAGGCGGTGCGGATCGCCGGGGGCATCCCGGACCGGGTCGCCCGCGACACCCGTACTCTCAAGGTCCGTTCCTACGACGCCGTCTCGCTGGAGTTGACGGGCGGCCGGACCGTCGAGTGGGGCAGCGCGGAGAAGGGCCGGGCGAAGGCCAGGACGCTCCTTGCTCTCATGAAAGCCGATTCCGGGGCCCGGCACTTCGACGTAAGTGCCCCCACCGCCCCCGCATCGTCCAGCAGTTGACTCGCATCGATGCAGGCCAGCACCCTGGTTGGGCAGTGCTCGGCCTGATCACATAGGGTGAAAAGAAAAACGGGAGGTTCGGCGTGTTCGTTGAACGCGCGCCACTTGTCGACTTAGTGTCCTGTTCGGAAGAGTCCAAGGAACAGACACACTGGTAACCCTAAACTTCAGCGTTAGGGTTCGGGTCGGCGTTCGGACCGTCCCATTCGGCATCAGTCGTCGGATCGCGAGCGTGCGAGGCGGCGACACGTAACTCGAGGCGAGAGGCCTTCGACGTGGCAGCACCGCAGAACTACCTCGCAGTCATCAAAGTCATCGGTGTCGGCGGCGGTGGTGTCAATGCCATCAACCGGATGATCGAGGTCGGTCTCAAGGGTGTCGAGTTCATCGCCATCAACACCGACGCACAGGCGCTGTTGATGAGCGACGCCGACGTCAAGCTCGACGTCGGCCGGGAACTCACCCGCGGCCTCGGGGCCGGAGCCAACCCGGCCGTCGGCCGCAAGGCCGCCGAGGACCACCGCGAGGAGATCGAGGAGGTCCTCAAGGGGGCCGACATGGTCTTCGTGACGGCCGGAGAGGGTGGCGGCACCGGCACCGGCGGCGCGCCCGTCGTGGCCAACATCGCCCGCTCGCTGGGCGCCCTCACCATCGGCGTGGTCACCCGCCCGTTCACCTTCGAGGGCCGGCGCCGCGCCAACCAGGCCGAGGACGGCATCGCGGAACTCCGCGAAGAGGTCGACACCCTCATCGTCATCCCGAACGACCGGCTGCTGTCCATCTCGGACCGCCAGGTCTCCGTCCTCGACGCCTTCAAGTCGGCGGACCAGGTCCTGCTCTCCGGTGTCCAGGGCATCACGGACCTCATCACCACGCCCGGCCTGATCAACCTGGACTTCGCCGACGTCAAGTCCGTCATGTCCGAGGCCGGTTCGGCGCTCATGGGCATCGGCTCCGCCCGCGGCGACGACCGCGCGGTGGCGGCGGCCGAGATGGCCATCTCCTCGCCGCTGCTGGAAGCCTCCATCGACGGCGCCCGCGGCGTCCTGCTGTCCATCTCCGGCGGCTCCGACCTCGGCCTGTTCGAGATCAACGAAGCGGCCCAGCTCGTCAGCGAGGCGGCGCACCCCGAGGCCAACATCATCTTCGGCGCGGTGATCGACGACGCTCTCGGCGACGAGGTGCGGGTCACCGTCATCGCCGCCGGCTTCGACGGCGGTCAGCCGCCGGCCAAGCGGGACAACGTCCTCGGCTCGGCCTCGGCCCGACGCGACGACCCCGTGCCGTCGCGTCCGGCCGACAGCCGCCCGTCCTTCGGTTCGCTCGGCAGCGTCACGCCCAAGGAGCCGGCTCCGGAGCCCGCTCCGGAGCCGGTCAGCGAGCTGCCGGTGTCCCCGCCGGTCCCGCCGTCCCGCTCCTACTCGGACAGCGCGGCCGAGGAACTGGACGTGCCGGACTTCCTGAAGTGATAGGACAGCGCTCCGCCGCGAGCACCGTGGGCGGCGCCCACTTCGCCTTCACCGACAGGTGGGGCGGGGTGAGCGCCGTTCCGTACGAGGAGCTCAACCTCGGCGGGGCGGTCGGCGACGACCCCGGCGCCGTACGCGCCAACCGGGAACTGGCCGCCAAGACACTCGGGCTCGACCCGGCCCGGGTCGTCTGGATGAACCAGGTGCACGGGCCCGACGTGGCCGTCGTCGAGGAGCCCTGGGGCGCCTCGGAGATCCCCGCCGTCGACGCGATCGTCACGGCGCGGCGGGGGCTGGCGCTCGCCGTCCTCACCGCCGACTGCACGCCCGTGCTGCTGGCCGACCCCGTCGCCGGGGTGGCAGCCGCAGCGCACGCGGGACGGCCCGGCATGATCGCAGGCGTGGTTCCCGCGGCCGTACGGGCCATGGTGGAACTCGGCGCCGACCCGGCCAGGATCGTCGCCCGCACCGGACCCGCCGTCTGCGGACGGTGCTACGAGGTGCCGGACGCGATGCGCACCGAGGTCGCCGCCGTGGAACCCGCGGCCTACGCCGAGACCCGGTGGGGGACGCCCGCGGTCGATGTGACCGCCGGGGTGCACGCGCAGCTCGAACGGCTCGGAGTGCGCGACCGGGAGCAGTCGCCGGTGTGCACGATCGAATCGGGTGACCACTTCTCGTACCGACGGGACCGCACGACCGGGCGGCTCGCCGGTTATGTCTGGCTGGACTGATGGGGCATGACGGACCGTAAGGCTCAACTCGCCGCGAATCTGGCGAAAGTGGAAGAACGCATCACGGCGGCGTGCACGGCCGCCGGGCGCAAGCGCGAAGAAGTGACCCTGATCGTGGTCACCAAGACCTATCCCGCCCGCGATGTGCGGATCCTGTCCGAACTCGGTGTGCGTCACGTTGCCGAGAACCGGGACCAGGACGCTGCGCCCAAGAGCGCGGAGTGCTCGGATCTGCCGCTGTCGTGGCATTTTGTCGGTCAATTGCAGACCAACAAGGTGCGTTCTGTGGTTGGTTACGCGGATTTCGTGCAGTCCATCGACCGTTCCCGTCTCGTCACGGCCCTCTCGAAGGAGGCGGTGCGGGCGGAGCGCGAAGTGGGATGCCTCGTCCAGGTCGCGCTGGACGCGCAGGAGAGCGGCCGCGGTGAGCGCGGAGGCGTGGGGGTCGGCGGGGTAGAGGAGTTGGCCGACCTCGTCGCGCGGTCCCCGGGGCTCCGGTTCGACGGGCTGATGACCGTCGCTCCGCTCACCGGCGTCTACGCGGGGCGCCGACAAGAGGCGTTCGGGCGGCTGATGGATTTGTCGACTGCCGTACGCCGGGCCCATCCGGCTGCGAACATGGTCTCGGCAGGGATGAGCTCGGATCTCGAACAGGCTGTGGCGGCCGGAGCGACACATGTACGCGTCGGTACTGCGGTACTCGGAGTCCGACCCGGCCTCCGGTAACGTCGCCAAGAAGTCGGACCACAGCAGAAAATATGGTCATTACCGCCAAATGCGGGCATAACGACCTCGTGGATCGCGGGCACTTGGCAATTCGTCAGCCGATCCACCACAGAGCGGAGGACTCAGAGCATGGCCGGCGCGATGCGCAAGATGGCGGTCTACCTCGGCCTCGTGGAGGACGATGGGTACGACGGCAGAGGATTCGACCCAGACGACGACTTCGAGCCCGAGCTCGACCCGGAGCCCGAGCGCGACCGGCGACGGCATGAACCGCCGCACCAGTCACATCAGGCGCACTTGTCCCAAAGGGACGAACCGGTACGAGTGGTACAGCCCTCGGCGCCCCGCGACCCGGTGCCGCATTCCGCGTCGCTCGCCGCGGAGTCCGGGCGTCCGGCGCGCATCGCCCCCGTGGCGTCCATCACACAAGAACGTCAGAGCCTGGAGAAGAACGCCCCGGTGATCATGCCCAAGGTCGTGTCGGAACGAGAGCCGTACCGGATCACCACGCTGCACCCCCGGACGTACAACGAGGCCCGTACCATCGGGGAACACTTCCGTGAGGGCACCCCGGTGATCATGAACCTGACCGAGATGGACGACACCGACGCGAAGCGACTTGTCGACTTCGCCGCCGGTTTGGTGTTCGGTCTCCACGGCAGCATCGAGCGGGTGACGCAGAAGGTGTTCCTGTTGTCGCCTGCTAACGTCGATGTCACGGCGGAGGACAAGGCCCGCATCGCAGAGGGCGGGTTCTTCAACCAGAGCTGAGACGCAGGACCGGAAACACCGCATGGGAAACAGGGGAGAGGGAAGCACGGATCATGAGCGTGGTCGGGCAGGTCTTCTACATCGCGCTGATGTGCTTCCTCATCGTGCTGATTTTCCGGTTGGTCATGGACTACGTCTTCCAGTTCGCCCGCTCATGGCAACCCGGCAAGCCGATGGTGGTCGTTCTGGAGGCCACCTACACTGTCACCGATCCACCGCTCAAGCTTCTGCGGCGGTTCATTCCGCCGTTGCGTCTCGGGGGCGTGGCGCTTGACCTGTCCTTCTTCGTACTGCTGATCATCGTCTTCATCTTGATCAGACTTACGCAGAGCGTGATGTGAGCGATGTGAACGATACGGTCTTGCCGAATGCCGACGACTACGTTGAGGTGAAGAGATGCCGTTGACCCCCGAGGACGTGCGGAACAAACAGTTCACGACCGTCCGCCTCCGAGAAGGCTATGACGAGGACGAGGTCGATGCCTTCCTCGACGAGGTCGAAGCCGAACTGACTCGCCTGCTCCGCGAGAACGAGGACCTGCGCGCCAAGCTGGCCGCCGCCACGCGCGCGGCCGCACAGAACCAGCAGCAGCAGGGTATGCGCAAACCGCCGGAGCAGCAGGACCAGCAGGGCCCGCCGCAGGGTATGCGAGGGCCCGGCGCTCCTGTGCCCGCCGGGATATCAGGTCCGCCGCAGGGCATGGGCGGCCCCATGGGTGGTCCGCCTCAGCTCCCGAGCGGTGCTCCCGCGCTGCCCGCCGGCCCCAGCGGCCAGGGCGGCCCGCAGGGTCAGGGTCCGATGGGTCAGGGCCCCATGGGCCAGGGTCCGATGGGTCAGGGTCCGATGGGTCAGGGTCCGATGGGTCAGGGTCCGATGGGTCAGGGCCCGATGGGTCAGGGCCCGATGGGTCAGGGTCCCGGCCAGATGCAGCAGATGGGTGGCCCCATGGGCGGCCCCATGGGTCAGGGTCCGATGGGGCAGGGCCCCATGGGTCAGGGTCCCGGCCAGATGCAGCAGATGGGTGGCCCCATGGGCGGCCCCATGGGTCAGGGTCCGATGGGCGGTCCGATGGGTGGCCCCATGGGCGGCCCCGGTCAGCACATGCCGCAGCAGGGTCCCGGTGGCGACAGCGCGGCCCGTGTCCTCTCGCTCGCTCAGCAGACCGCCGACCAGGCGATCGCCGAGGCGCGCTCCGAGGCCAACAAGATCGTCGGTGAGGCCCGTAGCCGCGCCGAGGGTCTGGAGCGGGACGCCCGTGCCAAGGCCGACGCCCTGGAGCGGGACGCGCAGGAGAAGCACCGCGTCGCGATGGGCTCCCTGGAGTCCGCCCGCGCCACGCTGGAGCGCAAGGTCGAGGACCTGCGCGGCTTCGAGCGCGAGTACCGCACGCGTCTGAAGTCCTACCTGGAGTCGCAGCTCCGTCAGCTCGAGACGCAGGCGGACGACTCGCTCGCCCCGCCGCGCACTCCGGCCGCCGCGTCCCTGCCGGCGTCCTCCGCGCCGTCGATGGCTCCCGCGGGTGCCGGTGCGCCGTCCTACGGCGGCAACCCGGGCATGGGCGGGGGCATGGGTGGACCGTCGCAGGGCGGACCGTCCTACGGCGGGCAGCAGCAGATGTCGCCCGCGATGACCCAGCCGATGGCTCCGGTGCGGCCCCAGGGCCCGTCGCCGATGCAGCAGGCGCCCTCGCCGATGCGCGGGTTCCTCATCGACGAGGACGACAACTGACGGCGGCTCGCACGCCTTAGGCGTCGGCAGCATTCAGGGCGGGGCCCCCGGAGAGATCCGGGGGCCCCGCCCTTTTGCGCGCCCGTCAAGGGCCTGTACGGGGTCCAGGGGGTGCCGGCGGTGGCGCATGGGCCTTCTTGACCCGCGGGCCCCGGACGCTCCGTACGGGCAGCCTGCGGCCGGCCGGGGAAAGCTCAGCCGCTCCGGCGTTTGATCAGCGGCTCCGGCGTTTGAGGAGCGGGGTCCGGGGCGGAGCCTCAGGGACCGCCACGGACCGGGGGCCGGGCCGCGGCACGGGGCCCGGGAAGGGCGAAGGCCCGGGGCCGCCAGGAGATCCTGGCGGCCCCGGGCCTTCGGCGCGGGTGGGGTGTTCCGCGTCACGCCTTGCGGAGGCGGAACACCAGGGACAGGCCCTCGTCGGTGAACGGCTCCCCGTAGGCGCCGTCGGCCTCTCCCTGGGCGAAGTCCGTGGCGAGGACCTCGTCGGCGATGAGACCGGCGTGCTCGCCGAGGGCCGCGACGACCGCCGGGTCCGTGGAGGTCCAGCGCAGGGCGATGCGGTCGGCCACGTCGAGGCCGCTGTTCTTGCGGGCCTCCTGGATCAGCCGGATCGCGTCACGGGCGAGGCCCGCCTGCCGCAGCTCCTCGGTGATCTCCAGGTCGAGCGCGACGGTCGCGCCGGAGTCCGAGGCGACCGACCAGCCCTCGCGCGGGGTCTCCGTGATGATGACCTCGTCCGGGGCGAGGGTCACGGTCTCGCCGCCGACCTCGACCGAAGCGGTGCCCTCGCGCAGGGCGAGGGACAGGGCGGCGGCATCGGCCTGGGAGATGGCCTTCGCCACATCCTGGACGCCCTTGCCGAACCGCTTGCCCAGAGCGCGGAAGTTCGCCTTCGCGGTGGTGTCGACCAGTGAGCCGCCGACTTCGGAGAGCGACGCGAGGGAACTCACATTCAGTTCCTCGGTGATCTGCGCGTGCAGCTCGGGGTCGAGCGCCGCGAAGCCGGTGGCGGCGATCAGCGCGCGGGACAGCGGCTGACGGGTTTTGACGCCCGACTCCGCGCGCGTGGCCCGGCCGAGCTCGACGAGACGGCGCACGAGCACCATCTGGCGCGACAGCTCCGGGTCGATGACGGACAGGTCCGCCTCGGGCCAGGTCGACAGGTGCACGGACTCCGGGGCGTCCGGGCTGACCGGGACGACCAGGTCCTGCCAGACCCGCTCGGTGATGAACGGGGTCAGCGGGGCCATCAGCCGCGTGACGGTCTCCACGACCTCGTGCAGCGTGCGCAGCGCGGCCTTGTCGCCCTGCCAGAAGCGGCGGCGGGAGCGGCGCACGTACCAGTTCGAGAGGTCGTCGACGAACGCCGACAGGAGCTTGCCGGCCCGCTGGGTGTCGTACGCCTCCAGAGCCTGCGTCACCTGGTCGGTGAGCGCGTGGAGTTCGGAGAGCAGCCAGCGGTCCAGGACCGGACGGTCCGCCGGAGCCGGGTCGGCCGCGCTGGGCGCCCAGTCGCTGGTGCGGGCGTACAGCGCCTGGAAGGCGACGGTGTTCCAGTACGTGAGGAGCGTCTTGCGGACGACCTCCTGGATGGTGCCGTGACCCACGCGCCGCGCCGCCCACGGGGAACCGCCGGCCGCCATGAACCAGCGCACCGCGTCGGCGCCGTGCTGGTCCATCAGCGGGATCGGCTGCAGGATGTTGCCCAGGTGCTTGGACATCTTGCGGCCGTCCTCGGCGAGGATGTGGCCGAGGCATACGACGTTCTCGTACGAGGACTTGTCGAACACCAGGGTGCCGACGGCCATCAGCGTGTAGAACCAGCCGCGCGTCTGGTCGATGGCCTCGGAGATGAACTGGGCCGGGTAGCGGCTCTCGAAGATCTCCTTGTTCTTGTACGGGTAGCCCCACTGCGCGAACGGCATCGAACCCGAGTCGTACCAGGCGTCGATGACCTCGGGCACGCGGGTCGCGGTCAGACCGCAGCCGTCCTGCGGGCACGGGAAGGTCACCGCGTCGATGTACGGGCGGTGCGGGTCGAGGTCCGACTGGTCGGTGCCGGTCAGCTCGGACAGCTCCGCGCGCGAGCCGACACAGGTGAGGTGGCCCTCCTCGCAGGTCCACAGCGGCAGCGGGGTGCCCCAGTAACGGCTGCGCGAGAGCGCCCAGTCGATGTTGTTGTTCAGCCAGTCGCCGAAGCGGCCGTGCTTGACGGACTCCGGGAACCAGTTGGTCCCCTCGTTCTCCTCCAGGAGACGGTCCTTGACGGCCGTGGTGCGGATGTACCAGGACGGCTGCGCATAGTACAGGAGCGCGGTGTGGCAGCGCCAGCAGTGCGGGTAACTGTGCTCGTACGGGACGTGCTTGAAGAGGAGGCCGCGGCTCTGGAGGTCCTCCGTGAGCTTTTCGTCCGCCTTCTTGAAGAAGACGCCGCCCACGAGCGGGACGCTCTCCTCGAAGGTGCCGTTCGGGCGGATCGGGTTCACGACCGGAAGGCCGTACGAGCGGCAGACCTTGAGGTCGTCCTCACCGAAGGCGGGGGACTGGTGGACCAGACCCGTACCGTCCTCGGTCGTCACGTACTCGGCGTTGACGACGAAGTGGGCGGCCTCGGGGAACTCGACGAGCTCGAACGGACGTTGATACGTCCAGCGCTCCATCTCGGCACCCGTGAAGGACTCGCCCGTGGCCTCCCAGCCCTCGCCGAGCGCCTTCTCGACGAGCGGCTGCGCGACGACGAGCTGCTCCTCGCCGTTCGTCACGACGACATAGGTGACACCCGGGTGGGCGGCGACCGCGGTGTTGGACACCAGCGTCCACGGCGTGGTCGTCCACACCAGGAGCGCGGCACGGCCCGCCAGCGGACCGGAGGTGAGCGGGAAACGGACGTACACGGAGGGGTCGACGATCGTCTCGTAGCCCTGGGCCAGCTCGTGGTCCGACAGGCCCGTCTCGTCGCGCGGGCACCAGGGCGCCACGCGGTAGTCCTGGACCAGCAGGCCCTTGTTGAAGATCTCCTTGAGCGACCACCACACGGACTCGATGTACTCGGGGTCCATCGTCCGGTAGGCGTCCTCGAGGTCGACCCAGTAGCCCATGCGGTTCGTCAGGTCGGTGAACGCGTCGGTGTGGCGGGTCACGGACTCGCGGCACCGGTCGTTGAACTCGGCGATGCCGAACGCCTCGATGTCCTGCTTGCCGGTGAAACCGAGCTCCTTCTCGACCGCCAGCTCGACCGGCAGGCCGTGGCAGTCCCAGCCGGCCTTGCGGGCCACGTGATAGCCGCGCATGGTCCGGAAGCGCGGGAAGACGTCCTTGAAGACGCGCGCTTCGATGTGGTGGGCGCCCGGCATGCCGTTGGCGGTGGGCGGGCCCTCGTAGAACACCCACTCCGGCCGGCCCTCGGACTGCTCGAGGCTCTTGGCGAAGATCTTCTGCTCACGCCAGAAGTCGAGCACGGCGTGCTCGAGTGCGGGCAGGTCGACCTGGGCGGGCACCTGGCGGTACGTCGGCGCTGTCATCGGCGAGCTTCCTCCAACGGACTTTCTGCCTTCCGTCGGAGGGACGAGAGCCGTCTTGCTGCGGACGCCGTGTGCGGCGCGCTCCCGCGGTACCACCCTCCTTGGCCCTCCGACGCGCCGTTCGTGTCGGTGAGCCCCCTCATTGGGGTCGCGATGCCGGGTCTACTGGCCCCAGAGGGGTGTTCTGCCGGCGGCTCCGGGGTGATCTTCGCGTCGCGCTGGCCCCCGGGCTTCCACCGTCCCCGGGTCGCTCCTGGCCGCGTACGCCGCTACTCGTCCCCATCCACGCTTCTCGCTGGGCCCAGTGTACGGCGCCCCGGGGACGTCGGCCGACCGGTTTTCCCGGTCACGGCCGTGGCCTGCGCGGTGACCCGAATGGCGAGGCGCGCGCGTCCGGATCCCGGGACGCCGGTCCCGGCGGATTACCCGGCGGGGAGCTGGGCACAACGGAGGCAGACTCGCCGCGCGGGGCTCGCGTGGCGGGCGAATCGTGGCCGGGCCCCGTTGCCGCGGGCCGGAAGTCGATTTATCGTCCCAGCACGATTCGCGAGCAAGATCACAATATGTGAAGGGGCCGCGGCCATGGTGGCGAAGAAGACCGCCGTACAGCAGTCGGCGTCGGGCAGATCCACGAGTGCGGCGGCCAGGGAAACGGGCGGGAAGAAGAACACGCGGACGGCCGGGACGAAGACGGCCGGGACCAGGACGGCCGGGACGAAGACGCCCGGGACGAAGTCCGCCTCCTCCGGGAGCGCGTCCGCGAAGGCCGCGGGCAGGAAGACGGCGGCCGGAAAGACCACCGCGAAGAAGGCGGCGACGGCCGCGGGGAAGCCCGCGTCCGGGAAGTCCGCCGCCGCGGCGCGCAAGAGCACGGGCACGGCGAGGAAGAGCACCGGTACGGCCAGGAAGACGGCCGCTGCGGCGGCCCAGGGCGCGGCCGAGGCCGCGAAGACGACGGGAGCCACGACGGTGGTTGCGAAGAAGACCCGTGGCGCGGCCACGGCCGCCAAGAAGGCCACCGCCGTACCGAAGGCGAGGATCGCCGCGGTCGAGCCCGGTGAGCTCGCGGTGCGGCCGGGAGAGGACCCCTGGACCCCGGAGGAGGTCGGGGCGGCCCGCGCGGAGCTCCAGTCGGAGGCGCTGCGGCTGCGCGCCGAGATCTCGTCGTCCGAGGAGGCTCTCGCGGGCCTGATGCGGGACTCCGGCGACGGCGCGGGCGACGACCAGGCGGACACGGGGACGAAGAACATCACACGCGAGCACGAGATGGCGCTCAACTCGAACGCGCGGGAAACGCTGGAGCAGACCGAGCACGCCCTGGACCGCCTCGACGCGGGGACCTACGGGCTCTGCGAGAACTGCGGCAACGCCATCGGCAAGGCCCGTATGCAGGCCTTCCCGCGCGCCACCCTGTGCGTCGAGTGCAAGCAGAAGCAGGAACGCAGGCACTGATCCCCGGTCGCCGCAAGGGAGCGGCACCGCCTCGCGGGGCCGAGCGCTCCTGAGCGCCTGGGCCCGCGAGCGTGTGCCGTACCCTCGTCCTCAGTCAGGAACCTAGGTCGAGGGACTCACTCACGTGGCAGAGGCGGAGCGCATCATCGGTACGCCGGAGATTCCAGGGGCGGCGGGAGCCGAACCGGATCACACCGGCGGGAACGCGGCGCCCGGAGACCGGTCCGGCGCCGACGCGCCGGCCCCGGCCGAGCGGCCCAGGGGCAAGCGCAGGATCGCCGTGCTCTTCACGGTGGCCGTGCTGGCGTACGCCCTCGATCTCGTCAGCAAGATGATCGTGGTGGCGAAGCTGGAGCACCACGACGCGATCGACATCCTCGGGGACTGGCTGAGGTTCGAGGCGATCCGCAACGCGGGCGCAGCCTTCGGCTTCGGCCAGGCGTTCACGATCATCTTCACGGTGATCGCGGCGGCCGTGATCGTCGTCATCGCCCGGCTCGCCCGCAAGCTCTACAGCGTGCCGTGGGCCATCGCGCTCGGCCTGCTGCTGGGCGGCGCGCTCGGCAACCTGACCGACCGGGTCTTCCGCTCGCCCGGCGTCTTCGAGGGCGCGGTCGTGGACTTCATCGCACCCAAGCACTTCGCCGTCTTCAACCTCGCCGACTCCGCGATCGTCTGCGGCGGCATCCTGATCGTGCTGCTGTCGTTCCGGGGCCTGGACCCGGACGGCACGGTCCACAAGGACTGACCCGCTCCCGGCTGTCGTACGGGCCGTCCCGCGGCCTGTACGACGCCTCGGCGGCGGCTCCGGCCGGGCACTGGCGTTCGGGCTGTGGTCAGGCGGTGTCCGAGCCGTCCGGCATACTCGACGGGTGAGCACGATTCCCGAGATCCGTACCCTGCCCGTGCCCGACGGCCTGGAGGGCGAGCGCGTCGACGCCGCCATCTCCCGCATGCTGGGCTTCTCCCGTACCAAGGCCGCAGAGCTCGCCGCGGCGGGGAAGGTCACGGTCGACGGCTCGGTGGTGGGCAAATCCGAGCGGGTGCACGGCGGCGCCTGGCTCGAGGTCGAGATGCCCGGAGCCCCGGCGCCCGTGCAGATCGTCGCCGAACCCGTCGAGGGCATGGAGATCATCCATGACGACGACGACGTGCTCGTGATCGTCAAGCCCGTCGGCGTGGCCGCGCACCCCAGCCCCGGCTGGTCGGGCCCGACCGTCATCGGCGGTCTCGCGGCCGCCGGCTACCGCATCTCGACCTCCGGCGCCGCCGAGCGCCAGGGCATCGTCCACCGCCTCGACGTGGGCACCTCCGGCCTGATGACGGTCGCCAAGTCGGAGTACGCGTACACCTCGCTCAAGCGCCAGTTCAAGGAGCGCACGGTCGACAAGCGCTACCGCGCGCTCGTCCAGGGCCACCCGGACCCGACCAGCGGCACCATCGACGCGCCCATCGGGCGCCACCCGAACCACGACTACAAGTGGGCGGTCACGGCCGAGGGCAAGCCCTCCGTCACGCACTACGACCTGATCGAGGCGTTCCGCGCGGCCTCCCTGCTCGACATCAAGCTGGAGACCGGGCGCACCCACCAGATCCGTGTCCACATGTCCGCCCACCGCCACCCCTGCGTCGGCGACCTGACCTACGGCGCGGACCCCACGCTCGCCAAGCGCCTCGGCCTCACCCGCCAGTGGCTGCACGCGGTGCGGCTCGGCTTCGAGCACCCCGCGGACGGCCGCTGGGTGGAGTTCGAGACCGGCTACCCCGAGGACCTCCAGCGGGCACTCGACAAGGTCCGTGAGGAGAGCAACGCGTGAGCGGCGGTCCGGACGCGGCGACGGGAGTCTCCCTGGAAGCGCGCGGCGTCGCGTACGAGGTGCGGGTCGCGGAGAACACCAGCGACCGTGAGGCCTGCTTCGCGGTGCGCAAGGACGTCTTCGTCGGCGAGCAGGGCGTCCCCCAGGACATCGAGTACGACGTGTACGACCCCGGCGCCCTGCACGTGCTGGCGGTCCGCGAGGACGGCGTGCCCCTCGGCACCGGGCGCCTGCTGGAGGGCGACGCCGCCGCGGCGAAGGTCGGCGGAGATCCGGCCGTCGGCTCGCTCGGGCGGCTCGCCGTGACGCGCGAGGCGCGCGGGCTCGGCGTCGGCGCCGCGCTCGTCGGGGCCATCGAGGCCGCCGCACGCGCGCGTGGCCTGACCGCCGTGGACCTGCACGCGCAGACCCACGCGCTGGGGTTCTACGAACGGCTCGGATACGTGGCGTACGGTCCGGAGTTCACGGACGCGGACATGCCGCACCGCGCGATGCGCAAGGCGCTGTGAGCCGGGGATCGCCGTAGTCGCGTGGCACGCTTGGGGTCTGGTTCGCCTTTGATCGTCTAGACCCCGCCGGAGCGCTGACCGTGGATCAGTTGGCCCTGTTGTTCGTGCTGCTCCTCGGGGCCGTGGTCAGCGTCCCGCTCGGGGAGCGATGGGGGCTTCCCTCTCCGGTCCTGGTGACCCTGCTCGGCATGGTGCTGGCCGTGCTGGACTTCGTCCCGGACGTGGACATCCCGCCGGAACTGATCCTGCCCGCGCTGCTGCCGCCGCTGCTGTACGCCGCGGTGCGCCGCACCTCGTGGAGACAGTTCGCCGCGAACAGACGCCCGATCTTCCTGCTCGCCGTGGCCCTGGTGTTCGTCACCACCCTGGCGGTCGCGGCCGTCGCGAGCTCGATCGTGCCCGGTCTGCCGCTCGCCGCCGCCTTCGCCCTGGGGGCTCTCGTCGCGCCCCCCGACCCGGTCGCGGCGACCGCCGTCGCGGGCCAGCTCGGGCTCCCGCGCCGCCTGGTGTCGATCCTGGAGGGGGAAGGGCTCTTCAACGACGTCACGGCGATCGTGCTGTACCACGTGGCCATCGCCGCCGCGGTCAGCGGGACCTTCTCGCCCTGGCGGGCCGGACTCGACTTCGTGCTCTCCGCCGTCGTGGCGCTCGTCGTCGGGCTGGCCCTCGGGTGGGCCGCGAACAAGCTGATGACGCTGGTCGGCGATGCCCCCCTCCAGGTCGGCCTCACCCTGCTGGTGCCCTACGCCGCGTACGTGCTGGCCGAGGAACTGCACGGATCGGGCGTGCTCGCCGTGCTCGTCACCGCCCTGTTCCTGGCCGAGTACGCCACCGACGCCGACGACGTCGCGACCCGGCTCGCCGGGGCGACCGTGTGGGAGGTGGTGGACACGCTCGTCACCGGCGTCGCCTTCGGGCTCATCGGGCTGGAGCTCCACAACGCCATCCGGACCGCTTCGGGCCGCTGGGGCGAGATGCTCGGCTGGGCCGTCACGATTGTGGTCGTGGTCGTGCTCGTACGGCTGGCCTGGCTGCTGCCCGCGACCTGGCTGACCAAGCGGCTGCACGCCAAGCGGGACTACGACGAGGAGATCCCGACCTCGTGGCGGGAGACCGTGGTCATGTGGTGGGCCGGGATGCGCGGGGTCGCCTCCGTGGCCCTGGCGCTCGCGATCCCGCTGAAGATGGACGACGGGTCGCCGTTCCCCGACCGCGACGAGATCGTGTTCATCGCCTTCGGAGTGATCATGGCGACCCTCGTGATCCAGGGGCTCACCCTGCCCTGGCTCGTCAGAAGACTCGGGGTGCGGGCCGACGAGGACGTCGAGAAGGCCTTCGAGAAGGAGCTCGCGGTACGGGCCGCCAAGGCCGCGAAGCGGAGGCTGCGGGAGATCGAGGAGGTGGAGGAGCTGCCGGAGGAGCTCTCCGAGCAACTGCTGCGCCGGGCCTTCGAGATCGGTGTGCGGATCAGCCCGGACATGGGGGACGAGGAGCGGCGCGAGGCGCATCTGCAGCGGGTTCGGCGGGTGAAGCGGATGCGGCGGATCCAGGGGGAGATGATGAGCGCGGCCCGGCACGAGGTGCTGTCCGCGCGGAGCGAGCCCGGGGCCGACCCGGAGATCGTGGACCGCGTCCTGAGACACCTGGACGTCCGCAGCCTCCGCTGACACCGGCCGGCGCATCCGCCGGCGCCCCCCGCGCCACCGGCGCCGGGTGCGTTCACCCGGCACCGGACGCGCTGCCGGGGCTCAGCCGCGGCCCGGGCCCGTGCGGGGTGGTTCGTGGCTGTGGCGGGCGTGGGGGCGGGACGCCACCGCGTCCGGGTCCGGGCGGCCCGTGCGCGAGCTCTGCCCGGGGAGCGGCGCCGCCTCGGCGGTGGTGACGCGGGGGAGCGCGTAGGGGTGCTGTTCGGTCAGCCAGCGGATCAGCTGCTCGCGGACGGTGACCCGTACCGTCCAGATGTCGTCCGCGTCCTTCGCGGTGACCAGGGCGCGCACCTGCATGGTGTTGGGCGTCGAGTCGGTGACGGCGAGGCCGTAGTCGCGGCCGTCCCAGGCCGGGCACTCGCGCAGGATGTCGCGCAGCTTCCCGCGCATCGCCTCCACCGGGGCGGAGTGGTCGAGGTGCAGGAAGACGATTCCGGTCATCTGGGGGGTGCCGCGCGACCAGTTCTCGAACGGCTTCGACGTGAAGTACGAGACCGGCATGGTGATCCGGCGCTCGTCCCACGTCCGTACCGTCAGGAACGTCAGGGTGATCTCCTCGACCGTGCCCCACTCGCCGTCGACCACCACGGTGTCGCCGAGCCGCACCATGTCGCCGAAGGCGATCTGGAGTCCGGCGAAGAGGTTCGAGAGGGTGGACTGGGCCGCGACACCGGCGACGATGCCGAGGATCCCGGCGGAGGCCAGCAGCGAGGCGCCGGCCGCGCGCATCGCGGGGAAGGTGAGCAGCATCGCGGCGGCGGCGACGACACCGACGACCGCGGTGACCACCCGCTGGATCAGTGTCACCTGGGTGCGGACCCGGCGGATCCGGGCGGGATCGCGGTGCGCGTTCGCGTAGCGGCTGTAGGAAGTCTCGACGACCGCCGTGGCGATGCTCACCACCAGCCACGCGGCGGCGCCGATGAGGATCAGGGTCAGGGTCCGGCCGATGCCGGTCCGGTGCTCGGCCAGGAGCCTCACCTGGCCGTAGGAGCCTCTGAGCAGGGCCGCGAACAGGACGAGCTGGAAGGGGACACGGCCGCGGCGGAGCAGACCCCACAGGGAGGTCTCGCTGTGCCGGTCGTCAGCCCGCCGCAGCAGACGGTCCACGGACCATCCGATGAGGAGGGTGAGCACGACCGAGCCGCCGACGACGATCACCGGGCGCAGTACGTTCTCCATGTCTGAGAAGCTAACCGGCCACCGGCGTCATGAACATGTGTTCTCGGGGCGGAACGGGGTATCCCAGGGGCTCGCTCCAGGGCACCCCGGAACCGCCCGGGGCCACCCCGCCGGACGGCCGGAGCGGCGCTGTCGGTGCCGGCTGGCACCATGGACTCCATGAACATCATGCTCTTTCACTCGACCTACGGCCTGCGGCCGGCGGTGCGCGCGGCGGCGGACCGACTGCGCGCCGCGGGCCACGAGGTGTGGACCCCCGACCTCTTCGAGGGGCGCACCTTCGAGACCGTCGAGGAGGGCATGGCCTTCAGCGACGGGATCGGCAAGGACGAGCTGCTCAAGCGGGCGGTCCTGGCCGCCGCGCCCTACTCCGACCGCGGCCTCGTCTACGCGGGCTTCTCCCTCGGCGCCTCGATCGGTCAGACGCTGGCCCTCGGCGACGAGAAGGCCCGCGGACTGCTCCTGCTGCACGGCACGTCGGACATCGCCGAGAGCGCGTCGGTGGACGAGCTTCCGGTCCAGCTCCATGTCGCCGAGCCCGACCAGTTCGAGACGGACGACTGGCTGAGCGCCTGGTATCTCCAGATGCAGAGAACCGGAGCCGACGTGGAGATCTACCGGTACGCGGGCGCGGGGCACATCTACACCGACCCGGACCTGCCGGACTACGACGCCGAGGCGGCCGAGGCCACCTGGAAGGTGGCACTCGGCTTCCTTGATTCGGTGTAGCCCCGGGGGGACTACACCGGGTCGTACGTCCGTTCCACCGTCTGCGTACCGCTGCGCGTGCGGTACGAACGGGCCCAGGACGAGGTCGCGTTCGGGTTCGTGCGGTCGGACAGCACGTAGTAGTCCATCTGCGCGCGGTCGGCCGTGATGTCCAGGACCCCGTAGCCGTGCCGGTCGGTGTCGACCCAGTGCACATGGCGGTTGGCCGCGCGGATGATCGGGGAGGCGACGGCCGAGACGACGCCCTCGGGGACCTTGACGATGTCGTCGAGGTTGTCGGACGTCATCGAGGTGACGACGAACTCCGTGGCGGCGGACGGGGACAGCGGGTACGTACCGGCGTCCACCGGCACGTCGTTGGCCCAGGCCATGTGGATGTCGCCGGTCAGGAAGACCGTGTTGCGGATGGCGTTGGACCGCAGGTGCGCGAGCAGTTCGCGGCGGTCGTCGGTGTAGCCGTCCCACTGGTCGGTGTTGACGGCGATGCCCTCCTGCGGGAGTCCGAGCAGCTTGGCGAGCGGCTTGAGGAGGTCGGCGGAGAGGGAGCCCACCGCGAACGGCGAGATCATCACCGAGTTGCCGACCAGACGCCAGGTGGTGTCCGAGGACTTGAGCCCGGACTTCAGCCAGTCGAGCTGGGCGCGGCCGGTGATCGTACGGTCCGGGTCGTCGACCGAGCCGCTGGCGGTGGACGCCTGCTGCGACCGGAAGGAGCGCAGGTCGAGCAGCGCGAGGTCGGCGAGCTTGCCGAAGCGCAGCCGGCGGTAGGTGGTTCCGGCGATGGCCGGACGGACCGGCATCCACTCGAAGTAGGCCTGCTTCGCGGCCGACTGACGGGCCGACCAGGTGCCCTCGGCGCCCTCGGTGTGGTTGACCGCGCCGCCCGACCAGGAGTTGTCGGCGAACTCGTGGTCGTCCCAGATCGCGACGACCGGCGCCTTGTGGTGCAGGGCCTGGAGGTCGGGGTCGGTCTTGTAACGGCCGTGCCGGGTGCGGTAGTCGGCGAGGGTGAGGATCTCGTTGGCCGGGGCGTGCGGCCGTACGACCGTGCCGCGGGTCCCGTACTCGCCGGACTTGTACTCGTAGATGTAGTCGCCGAGGTGCAGCCAGGCGTCGAGGTCGTTACGGGCGGCGAGGTGGCGGTACGCCGAGAAGTAGCCGGCCTCCCAGTTGGCGCAGGAGACCACGCCGAAGCGCAGACCGGCCACGGACGCGTCGGCGGCCGGGGTGGTGCGGGTGCGGGCGACGGGCGAGTCGGTGCCGCCGGCGGAGAAGCGGAACCAGTAGTCGGTGGCGGGCTGCAGGCCGCGGATGTCCGCCTTGACGGTGTGGTCGGTGGCGGCGGTCGCGACGGTGGAACCCGTGGCGACTACGGACGTGAACGCCTTGTCCCTGGCGACGGTCCAGCTCACCTCGGTGTCCGGGCCGAGCCCGGAGCCGGGTATCGCCTGGGAGGTGGGCGTCACCCGGGTCCACAGCAGGATGCCGTCGGGCAGCGGGTCGCCGGAGGCGACTCCGTGCAGGAAGGTGGGTGCCTCGGCGGCGCGGGCCGGCAGGGCGGCGGCGAGCGGGGCGGCGAGAACGGCGGTGGCGGCCGCGGCCTTGACGACCGTACGGCGGCGCGGGGCGCGGGAGTTGAGGGCGTCCCCGGAGTTGGTTGATCTGAGTCGACTGGTCACGGGCGATGAGGTTACCGATCAGTACAAGCCAAGAGCGGGCGAACTGGAAAAGTTCGCCCGCTCTTTGGCTTTTCGCCGCTCACGTCACCCGGATCACACAGGTCACGCGGATCGGCCCCGCTCCCGAAACGGTCCGGGGCCGCCGCGGTGCCGGCCGGTCAGGCCTTGAGGGCCGCGTCGATCGCCGTGGTGAACTCGGCAGCGGTCATCGGAGCGTTCTGGCCGTCCGAGCCGGTGAGCTTCTTGCCGTCCATGACCAGGCTCGGCGTACCGGTGACGCCGTCCTTGTTGTTGTTCCAGGTCTCGGACATGGCCAGCGCCCAGGCGTCGTACGTGCCCTTCTTGACCGCGTCCTGGAAAGTGGCGTTGTTCTTCAGCGCCGGGACGGTGTTCGCGACCTTGATGAGGTAGGCGTCGTCCTTGAACTTGTCGGTCGTCTCGTCGGGGTGGTACTTCGCCGTGTAGAGCGCGCTCTTGTACGCCAGGAAGGCTTCCTGGCTCACGTTCAGCGCGGCGCCCATGGCGCTCATCGCGTTCTTCGAGCCCTCGCCGCGGGAGCCGATCTGGATCTTCCCGCTCTTGTCGGAGTCGCCGTCGAGGAACGTGCCGCCGATGTACTGGATCTTGAACTTGCCGGCGTCGAGGTCCTTCGTGACCGTCGGGCCGACGGTCTGCTCGAAGGAGGCGCAGATCGGGCAGCGCGGGTCCTCGTACAGCTTCAGGGTCTTCTTCGCGGTGTCCTTGCCGATGACGACGGTCGTGCCGTCCTTGCCCGTGGTGTTCGCCGGGGCGACCACCTTGTCGCTCGCGACGGCCTCCCACTGGGACGGCTTGTTGTTCTGCACGACCGCGTAGCCGATCCCGCCCGCTATCGCGAGGACCGCGACGAGGGAGCCGGCCACGATCGCCTGGCGCTTGACCTTGTCGCGCTTGGCCTGGCGCTCGCGCTCCAGGCGCAGCTTCTCGCGCGCCGCCGTCTTCGACGCCTGGTTGTTCCGCTTGCTCATAGTGGTGTTCTCCATCGGGGACGCGCACAACGTGGTACGCGGAATACGTAAGGGGGACTGCTGATGCTCAGGGTTCAGGCGTGAACGGCCCTGAGGGGCGGTCCGCGTCGTCCCAGGGAGTGCGTGAACAGGCGGGTGCGGGCAGCGGCCGGCCGGTGCGCGGTGCGCGGCAGCGGACGGGCCGGGGCCAGCCGTACGGTCACCGCGGCGACGGCGAGCAGCAGCGGCCGGAAGGTGGAGGCGGCCACCGCGCGCAGGAGCTGGTCCAGGGCGCGCTCGCCCCGGCGCAGCCACGCGGCGGCGAGCAGGCCGACGGCGACATGCGCGCCCAGCAGCAGCCAGGCGGCGGCCGGGTCGGCGTGCGCGAGCAGGGCGGCGGCGCGGTCGGGGGCGCCGCCGGTCACCCGGGACAGCGGGGTCCCCACCGTGCCGCCGCACAGCACGTCGAGGCCGACCGAGCGCAGCGGGCCCGCGACCGGACCGCCCGCCCTGCCGTAACAGACGTGCTGGCCGGTCGTGAACACGGTGTCGGCGGCCAGTTCCAGCGGGACGAGCAGGGCGGCGATGCGGCCGAAGCCGCGCTCGCGGCCCGCGAGCGCGAAGGAGAGGGCGAAGACGGCGGCGCTGATCGCGGCCACGGTGGTCAGCGGCAGCGGCATCTGGGACAGCAGCACGTGCGACGCGGCGGAGAGCGTCACGACGACAGCCGTGAACACGGCCGCGCGCGCGGCTCTGAGCTGGGTCCCGGATATGTCCATAGCAGAGGTGAGTCTCCCACGCGCTCCCGTAAGCGTCCCCTAAAGGGCTCCTGTGCGTTACGGGAGCGTTGTGGAGCGGCCGGCCGCGGGTGACGCCCCGTGGCCGGCCGTGTGCTCTACAGGCCCGGGATCCGGCCGTTGCGGAACAGGTCCACGAAGATCTGGTGGTCGGCTCGCGCGCGGCCGCCGTAGCTGTGCGCGAAGTCCACCAGGAGGTCGGCGAAGCCGTCCTCGTCGGCCGCGATGGCCGCGTCGATGGCCCGCTCCGTGGAGAACGGCACGAGCTCCGAGTGGCCGCTCTCGTCGTCCGCCGCCGCGTGCATCGTGGCGGTGGAGCGGCCGAGGTCCGCGACCACCGAGGCGATCTCGTCGGGGTCGTCGATGTCGCCCCAGTCCAGGTCCACCGCGTACGGCGAGACCTCGGCGACGAGCTGGCCCGCGCCGTCCAGCTCGGTCCAGCCCAGCCACGGGTCGGCGTGCGCCTGCAGGGCACGCTGCGAGATCACCGTGCGGTGGCCCTCGTGCTGGAAGTAGCCGCGGATCGCGGCGTCCGTGACGTGCCGGGAGACGGCCGGGGTCTGGGCCTGCTTGATGTAGATCACCACATCGTTCTCCAGGGCGTCGCTGTTGCCCTCCAGAAGGATGTTGTACGACGGCAGGCCGGCCGAGCCGATGCCGATGCCGCGGCGGCCCACGACGTCCTTCACGCGGTACGAGTCCGGGCGGGTCAGCGAGGACTCCGGGAGCGTCTCCAGATAGCCGTCGAAGGCCGCGAGGACCTTGTACCGGGTGGCGGCGTCCAGCTCGATGGAGCCGCCGCCCGGGGCGAAGCGGCGCTCGAAGTCGCGGATCTCGGTCATCGAGTCCAGGAGCCCGAAGCGGGTCAGCGAGCGGGCGTCGCGCAGCGCGTCCAGGAGCGGACCGTCGGCGGTGTCCAGGGTGAAGGGCGGCACCTCGTCGCTCTTGGCGCCGGTGGCCAGCGCGTGGATGCGCTCGCGGTAGGCGGCCGCGTACACCCGCACCAGCTCGGTGATCTGCTCGTCACTGAGCGCCTTCGCGTACCCGATGAGGGCCACGGAGGCGGCGAAGCGCTTGAGGTCCCATGTGAAGGGGCCCACATAGGCCTCGTCGAAGTCGTTCACGTTGAAGATCAGACGGCCCTGGGCGTCCATGTACGTGCCGAAGTTCTCGGCGTGCAGATCGCCGTGGATCCACACACGCGAGGTGCGCTCGTCCAGGTACGGGCCGCCCCGCCGGTCCTGGTCGAGGTCGTGGTAGAAGAGCGCCGCCGTGCCGCGGTAGAACGCGAAGGCGGAAGCCGCCATCTTGCGGAACTTCACGCGGAACGCGGCCGGGTCGGCGGCCAGGAGCTCGCCGAAGGCGGTGTCGAAGACGGCGAGGATCTGCTCGCCGCGTTGCTCGGCGCTGAGCTGCGGGACCGACATCGCTGGGTGCCTCCTGGTGCAGGTGGTGCATGACATGACGGGGCGGGCGCGCCGCCCCGGGACAAGGGGTCCGTCCACTTCCAACGGACGAACATACGCGGGAGTGCCCGGGTTCCGGCGGCGAACGCACACCCCGGACGACGGGCCCCCGTACGACGGTACGGATGATGCTCCGCCGAGTGTCAGTCCCGCGTCATAGACTTCGACGCTGACCCCCCAGACTGTCCGCAGCCTGTAACCGATGGTTCTTCCTGGAGGCCGAAACCGTGTCGAAGCCGCCGTTCACGCACCTGCACGTCCACACCCAGTACTCGCTGCTGGACGGTGCCGCGCGGCTGAAGGACATGTTCGACGCGTGCAACGAGATGGGCATGACCCATATCGCGATGAGCGACCACGGCAACCTCCACGGGGCCTATGACTTCTTCCACACGGCGAAGAAGGCGGGCGTCACGCCGATCATCGGCATCGAGGCGTACGTCGCCCCGGAGTCCCGGCGCAACAAGCGCAAGATCCAGTGGGGCCAGCCGCACCAGAAGCGCGACGACGTGTCCGGTTCGGGCGGTTACACGCACAAGACGATCTGGGCGTCGAACCGGACGGGCCTGCACAACCTCTTCAAGCTCTCCTCGGACGCGTACGCCGAGGGCTGGCTCCAGAAGTGGCCCCGGATGGACAAGGAGACGATCTCCCAGTGGTCGGAGGGGCTCATCGCCTCCACCGGCTGTCCCTCCGGCGAGCTCCAGACCAGGCTGCGCCTCGGCCAGTTCGACGAGGCCCTGAAGTCGGCCGCCGAGTACCAGGACATCTTCGGCAAGGACCGCTACTTCCTGGAGCTGATGGACCACGGCATCGAGATCGAGCGCCGGGTCCGCGACGGGCTCCTGGAGATCGGCAGGAAGCTCGGCATCCCGCCCCTGGTGACGAACGACTCGCACTACACGTACGCGCACGAGGCGACCGCCCACGACGCCCTGCTGTGCATCCAGACCGGCAAGAACCTCTCCGACCCGGACCGCTTCCGCTTCGACGGCACCGGCTACTACCTGAAGACGACGGACGAGATGTACGCCGTCGACTCCTCGGACGCCTGGCAGGAGGGCTGCGCCAACACCCTCCTGGTGGCCGAGCAGATCGACACGACCGGCATGTTCGAGGCGAAGAACCTCATGCCGAAGTTCGACATCCCGGACGGTTTCACCGAGGTCACCTGGTTCCAGGAGGAGGTGCGCCTCGGCATGGAGCGCCGCTTCCCCGGCGGCGTCCCCGACGACCGCCAGAAGCAGGCCGAGTACGAGATGGACGTCATCATCCAGATGGGGTTCCCGGGGTACTTCCTCGTCGTCGCCGACTTCATCATGTGGGCCAAGAAGCAGGGCATCGCGGTGGGACCGGGCCGTGGTTCCGCGGCCGGCTCGATCGTCGCGTACGCCATGGGCATCACCGACCTCGACCCGATCCCGCACGGCCTGATCTTCGAGCGGTTCCTCAACCCCGAGCGTGTCTCCATGCCCGACGTCGACATCGACTTCGACGAGCGCAGGCGCGTCGAGGTGATCAGGTACGTGACCGAGAAGTACGGCGCCGACAAGGTCGCCATGATCGGCACGTACGGCAAGATCAAGGCGAAGAACGCCATCAAGGACTCCGCGCGCGTGCTGGGCTACCCGTACGCGATGGGCGACCGGCTCACCAAGGCGATGCCCGCCGACGTCCTCGGCAAGGGCATCGACCTCAACGGCATCACCGACCCCTCTCACCCCCGCTACGGCGAGGCCGGCGAGATCCGCGGGATGTACGAGAACGAGCCGGACGTGAAGAAGGTCATCGACACCGCCAAGGGCGTCGAGGGACTGGTGAGGCAGATGGGTGTGCACGCCGCCGGCGTGATCATGTCCAGCGAGCCCATCGTCGACCACGCCCCCATCTGGGTGCGGCACTCCGACGGCGTGACCATCACCCAGTGGGACTACCCCCAGTGCGAGTCGCTGGGCCTGCTCAAGATGGACTTCCTGGGCCTGCGCAACCTCACGATCATGGACGACGCCATCAAGATGGTGAAGGCCAACAAGGGCGTCGAGCTGGAGATGCTCGCCCTCCCGCTGGACGACCCCAAGACCTTCGAACTGCTCTGCCGCGGTGACACCCTCGGCGTCTTCCAGTTCGACGGCGGCCCGATGCGCTCGCTGCTCCGCCAGATGCAGCCCGACAACTTCGAGGACATCTCCGCCGTCTCGGCCCTGTACCGGCCGGGCCCGATGGGCATGAACTCGCACATCAACTACGCGGAGCGCAAGAACGGCCGCCAGGAGATCACGCCGATCCACCCTGAGCTGGAGAAGCCGCTCGAAGAGGTGCTGGCCGTCACCTACGGCCTGATCGTCTACCAGGAGCAGGTGCAGAAGGCCGCCCAGATCATCGCCGGGTACTCGCTCGGCGAGGCCGACATCCTGCGCCGCGTGATGGGCAAGAAGAAGCCCGACGAGCTGGCCAAGAACTTCGTCCTCTTCCAGGAGGGCGCCCGCAAGAACAAGTACAGCGACGAGGCGATCCAGGGCCTGTGGGACGTGCTGGTCCCCTTCGCCGGCTACGCCTTCAACAAGGCCCACTCCGCCGCGTACGGCCTCGTCTCGTACTGGACCGGGTACCTGAAGGCGAACTACCCGGCCGAGTACATGGCCGCGCTGCTCACCTCGGTCAAGGACGACAAGGACAAGTCGGCCGTCTACCTCAACGAGTGCCGGCGCATGGGCATCAAGGTGCTGCCGCCCAACGTGAACGAGTCCGAGCAGAACTTCGCCGCCCAGGGCGACGACGTGATCCTCTTCGGCCTCTCGGCCGTCCGCAACGTCGGGACGAACGTGGTGGAGTCGATCATCCGCAGCCGCAAGGCCAAGGGGAAGTACGGCTCCTTCCCCGACTACCTCGACAAGGTCGAGGCGGTCGCCTGCAACAAGCGCACCACGGAATCGCTGATCAAGGCGGGCGCGTTCGACACGATGGGGCACACCCGCAAGGGCCTCACCGCACAGTTCGAGCCGATGATCGACAACGTGGTGGCGGTCAAGCGCAAGGAGGCCGAGGGCCAGTTCGACCTCTTCGGCGGCATGGGGGACGAGGACACCAGCGAGCCCGGTTTCGGACTCGACGTGGAGTTCACCACCGACGAGTGGGACAAGGTCTATCTGCTCGCCCAGGAGCGGGAGATGCTCGGCCTGTACGTCTCCGACCACCCGCTCTTCGGCCTGGAGCACGTCCTGTCCGACAAGGCGGACGCGGGCATCTCGCAGCTCACCGGAGGCGAGCACGCGGACGGCGCGGTCGTGACCATCGGCGGCATCATCTCGGGCCTGCAGCGCAAGATGACCAAGCAGGGCAACGCCTGGGCGATCGCCACCGTGGAGGACCTCGCGGGCTCCATCGAGTGCATGTTCTTCCCGGCGACCTACCAGCTCGTGTCGACCCAACTCGTCGAGGACGCGGTCGTCTTCGTCAAGGGGCGCCTCGACAAGCGCGAGGACGTGCCGCGGCTGGTCGCGATGGAACTCCAGGTCCCGGACCTGTCGAACGCGGGCACCAACGCTCCCGTGATCCTCACCATCCCGGCGCTGAAGGTGACTCCGCCGATGGTCAGCCGTCTCGGCGAGATCCTCAGCCACCACAAGGGCGAGAGCGAGGTCCGCATCCGGCTCCAGGGCCCGAGCAAGACCACGGTCCTGCGGCTCGACCGGCACCGGGTGAAGCCGGACCCGGCGCTCTTCGGCGACCTGAAGGTGCTGCTCGGCCCGGCCTGCCTGGCCGGCTGACCACCGCGCGGCGAAGGCGGCGGAGACACCGCGGCGGACACACACCGACGCATCGAGGGGCGCATCCGGTACAGGATGCGCCCCTCAGTGCGTGTCCGGGCCTCAACAGCCCGCGCGGCGGCCTCAGTTGTGGCCGAAACGCTTCTGATGCTTACGGGCAACATCAGCGGGGCTGCCCTGGGCCTGCGACATCGGCGACTGCTGTGCCTGCGCCGACGACCGCTGGGCCTGCTCCTGCGCACGCTCGGCCTGCGAGGAGCGGTCCTGATGGCCGCCCTGCTTGCGATTCTTGTTCTTGGCCATGGTGATCTGCCTCCTGTGGGGGATCTAGGGGCCAGGGCCGCGACCAGATTCACATAGGCTGACAAGCAGCGCATTTCGTAGAATTACCGTGCGTAATAAGACCTGTCGGTAGGTGTTCATCCGATCCGCCACGCCGAAGATCGAGTTCCGGCCGTTAACCTCCGCACGGTCGGGCAGACTCCAAGGAAGCCCGAAGCAAACCTCCCGGAAAGAGGGTGGATCGCGTGGACCGCTGCATCGTCCTGGTGGACGCCGGGTATCTGCTCGGGGCCGCCGCCAGTCTCCTCGCGGGGGAGCCGTCCCGATCCCGGATCACCGTCGACCACACCGCCCTCATCCAGGGCCTGCGCGAGCGCGCCGAGTCCGACACCGAACGGCCCCTGCTGCGCATCTACTGGTTCGACGGCGCCCCCGACCGCGTACCCCAGCCCGAACACCGCAGGCTGCGCGTGATGCCCCGGGTCACGGTACGCCTGGGCGCGCTGACCCGCAGCGACGGACGGTGGGCGCAGAAGGGCGTGGACGCCGCCATGCACGCCGAGCTGACCGAGCTCGCCCGCAACCGCGCCTGCTCCGACATCGTCCTCGTGACCGGCGACGGCGATCTGCTGCCGGGCATGATGGCCGCCAAGGAACACGGCGTGGCCGTACACCTGTGGGCCGTGCAGGCCGCGGACGGCGACTACAACCAGTCCGAGGACCTGGTGGCGGAGGCCGACGAGCGGCGGGTGCTCGACCGTGCCTGGATCATCAAGGCGGTCCGCGCCAAGGAGATCGGCGGGGTCTGCGCCCCGCCGCCGGTACCGCGCCCCGAGATCGCCGCCATCCTCTCGGCGCCGCTGCCCGATTCCGCGCTCGCGGCCGCCGCCGAACGCTCCGCCCAGGAGACCGAGCACCACCAGGCGGCCGAATCGCCGAACGGCATCCAGGAACGAGTGCCCTCCGCCAAGGGAGTCCCCACACCGAAGGACCTGGCCGCGCTCCGCGGACCGGGCACCCAGCCCGCCCAGCACCCCGCCAACGCCACGCTGCGCTGGTCCTCGGACAAGGGCTGGGTCGACCGGCCCGGCGCCACCACGGAGTCCCCCGAGGCCGCCGCGCTGCCCACGCTCGCCCAGCTCACCTCCGCCGAGCAGCGGTGGGCGGACCGCGAGGAGGACATCACCACGGTCGGCGGCGACCCGTACGAGGTGGGCCAGGTCTTCGCGCGCCGCTGGATGGGGCGCCTCACCGACCCGAGCCATCTGCAGAAGCTGTCGGCGATGTACCCGCGGGTCCCCCACCGGGTGGACGGCGAACTGCTGCGCTACGCCGCCCGCTTCGGCCTGCTCGCGCACAAGGACGACCAGATCGACGAGCACGACCGCTACGCGATCCGGGCCGGATTCTGGCGGGAGATCGACGTCCGCACCGCGACGGAGCACGCGCCCGCGGGGGAGTGATCCCCGGCCCCGGGCAGGGGCCGTGGGGGCCTTCGCCCGGAGCCCGCCCCGGCCCCGATCGCATCACGGGGCTCCGGACCACGTACTCTCGTCCTTCGTGAGTACGCGCACGGCACAGACGGCCCCGACGGGACAAAGGGGCGATGTCGTGTGCGCCGTGCGAGGTCTCACCAAGACCTATCCGGCCGTACGCGGCCGCCGCGGCACACCCGCCACGCCCGAGGTCAGAGCCACCGACGGCGTACGTCTCGACATCCGCCGGGGCGAGATCTTCGGGCTGCTCGGGCCGAACGGCGCCGGCAAGTCCACCCTCGTACGCCAGCTCACCGGGCTGATGCGTCCCGACAGCGGCAGTGTCGAGATCCTCGGACACGACATCGTGCGCCACCCCGAACGGGCCGCCCGCATCCTCGCCTACCTCGGGCAGGAGTCCACCGCCCTGGACGAGCTGACCGTGTCCCTCGCCGCCGAGACGACCGCGCGGCTGCGCGGGCTCGACCTCCGCGCGGCACGGGCCGAGCGGGACGCCGTCCTCGACGAACTGGGCCTGACCGCGCTCGCCTCCCGCCCCCTGAGGAAGCTCTCCGGCGGACAGCGCAGGCTCGCCTGCCTCGCCGCGGCCCTCGTCGGGCGGCGCCCGCTGCTCGTCCTCGACGAGCCCACCACCGGCATGGACCCCGTCGCCCGGCGCGCCGTGTGGGCCGCCGTCGACCGGCGCCGCGCGGAACAGGGCGCCACGGTCCTGCTCGTCACCCACAACGTCATCGAGGCCGAGACGGTCCTCGACCGGGTCGCCGTCCTCGACGAGGGACGGGTCATCGCCTGCGACACCCCCGCCGGGCTCAAGGAGCAGGTCGCGGGCGAGGTACGGGTCGAACTCGTCTGGCGCGAGAACGCCCCGCTGCACGTCCCCGAGGTCGCCGCGCTGCGAGCCCGCGCCGTCGAGTCGGGCCGCCGCTGGACGCTGCGGCTCGCGCCCGAGGAGGCCCGCGCGGCCGTGGCCACGGTCACCGGCGGAGCCGCCTTCGCCGCACTCGACGACTTCACCCTGGCCACGCCGAGCCTGGAGGACGTGTATCTGGCGCTCGGCGGCCACGCGACGCAGGGACTGGTGAAGGCGTGAGTGTCCGGGGCGTGGAATTCGTACGGGAGAGGGGCGTCGTACGTGAGCGGAACAGGACGGCTGCCGACGAAGGGGAGCAGTTCGACGTGAGTGCCGTACCCGCTGGAGTTCTGCCGGGCAGCGCGCTGCCCCTGGCCGAGGGCACCGGCGCGGCCGCGGAGCTGGGGCCGCGGGCGCGGCTGTGGCCCTCGCTGGCCGCCGTGTACCGGGCGCAGCTCTCCCGCGCCCGTGTCGCCCGGATCCCGCTGCTGTTCGTGGCCACCTTCCAGTCCCTCGGTATCATGATCATGATGCGTGGGGTGGTGGACGGGGGCGCCGAGGCGCGGGCCGTGGTCGCCGGCTCCACGGTCCTGGTCGTCGCCTTCGTCGCCCTCAACCTGCTCGCGCAGTACTTCGGGCAACTGCGGGCGAGCGGCGGCCTCGACCACTACGCGACGCTGCCGGTGCCGCCGGCGGCCGTGGTGCTCGGGGCCGCGGCCGCGTACGCGTCCTTCACGGTGCCCGGCACCCTCGTCACCGCCGTCTTCGGATGCCTGATCTTCGGGCTGCCGCTCGCCCATCTGTGGGTGCTGGCCGCGGTCGTCCCGCTCGCGGGCGCCGCGCTCGCCGGGCTCGGCGCCACGTTCGGGCTGCTCGCGCCGCGGCCCGAGCTGGCCACCCTGCTCGGCCAGATGGGCATGTCCGCGGCCCTGCTGCTGGGCGTCCTCCCGGCGGACCGGATGCCGGCCCCGGTGCAGTACCTCCGGGACCTGCTGCCCTCGACCTACGGCGTCGAGGCCTTCGCCCGCACCTTCGGGGCGCGTCCCGACTGGGCGGCCGTCGTCGTCGATCTCGCCGTGTGCGGCGCGGTCGGGGTGGTCTCGCTGGCCCTCGCCGCCTGGGCCTACCGCCGGGCCGCCGTGCGGTGACGCGGCTCCGGTGACGCGGCCCACAGCGGGGCCTGGCACGATGGCAGGGTGACCGCTCCGCTGACTCCACCTCCCCCGCCGCACGAACAGTCCCCCGAGGACCGTCGGCCACCGCACCCTGCCTGGCAGACTCAGCCCGCTCCCGGCCCCGCGGGTCACCCCGTGTACCCGGGCGCGTACGAGGTCTCCTACGGACAGGACGGGCCCGGCATGAAGACCGAAGTGCGGGAGGCTGCCGTGATCACGGTCGCGGTCGCCCTCGCGGGGGCTCTGCTCGGGGTGCTCTGGTCGTGGCTGGCACCCCATGTGCCGCTGGTCGCGGACGCCACCGCGGTGTATCTGAAGGACACCGAGGGGGAGCAGGCGATCGGCGTCGACGGAACCTTCACCCTGCTCGCGCTCGGCTTCGGAGCGCTGAGCGCCCTGGTCGTGTTCCTCGTGCGGCGGCGCGGCGGTGTGCCCCTGGTGATCGCGCTCGCCGTGGGCGGCCTGCTCGGCTCGCTGCTCGCCTGGCGGGTCGGGATCTGGCTCGGCCCCACGCAGAACGTGGTCGCGCACGCCAAGGCCGTGGGCAAGGGCGTCACGTTCTCCGCGCCGCTGAAGCTCGGGGCCAAGGGCGCGCTCCTGGCGTGGTCCCTGAGCGCCCTGGTGGTCCACCTCGGCCTCATGGCCCTGTTCGGCCCCCGCGACCCCGACCCGTACCAGCAGAACCCCTACCAGGCCGCGCCGCCGCAGGGACCTCCGGCCGCCTAGGGCCTGTCGTACCGCCGCGGGGAGTCAGGGCCGGCCGGACGCCGTGACAACGGCTGTCCGGCCGGCCCTTCCCCGTACGGGGTGGGTCAGGCGGGACGGCGGCCGTGGTTGGAGCGGCCCTTCTTGATGCGCCACTTGCGTTTGCGGGTTCTCTTCGACATGCCCTTCGTGCTTAACCGAGGAACAGGCATCCGTCGAGGGGCCGCGCAGACCGTGAAGCCGCCGGGCGCCGAAGGCCGGTCACGTCCGTCCGACGGGTGCGGACACCGCCTCCGTGAGCTTCGCGAGATCGCCGGGGGAGAGCTCGACCTCCATGCCGCGGCGGCCCGCCGAGACGCAGATCGTGGCGTGCCCGGCGGCCGAGGAGTCCAGGACGGTACGGAGCTTCTTGCGCTGGCCGAGGGGCGAGATGCCGCCGCGGACGTATCCCGTCGTGCGCTCGGCCGCCGCCGGGTCGGCCATCACCGCCCGCTTGCCGCCCACGGCCGTGGCGAGGGCCTTGAGGTCGAGCGAGCCCGCCACCGGGACGACCGCGACCACGAGCGCGCCGTCCACGTCCGCCACCAGGGTCTTGAAGACCCGCTCCGGCGACACGCCCATCGCCTCGGCCGCCTCCTCGCCGTAGGACGGGTGGGAGGGATCGTGCTCGTAGGCGTGGACGGTGAACGGGACGCCCGCCTCCGTCAGCGCCACCGTGGCGGGGGTGCCGCCGGACTGCTTCTTCGCCTTCTTGGCCATCGACCTTCTCGCAAGCGTCAGTTCAGGCTCGTCGGGCCGCGCGTCAGGTCCGACGCGGGCAACGACGGCAGATTACGGATGATCGCCGTCTCCGCGCGCAGCACCTTCAGCTCCTCGCGCAGCCGGGAGGCCGTGTCGGGGGCCTGGAGCAGCCGCTGCCGGGCCGGCACGTCCAGCATCACGGCGGCGGCGACGAGATACGAGACGACCGCCGGTTCGTCCGGCAGCTCCGCGCCGGTCGACAGCGAGCGCTCGCGCGCCCCGGCCAGCCGCTTCTGGTACTGCCGGAAGGCGCGCAGGACACCCTCGGCGAGCGCCCCCGCCTCGTCGCCCGGGTCCTCCGGGAGTTCCTCCAGCTCGGCCGTCAGGAACGCCCCGGAGGCGTCCACCGACAGCAGCCGGACCCGTGTCGTGCCGGTCGCCAGCACCTCGAAGCTGCCGTCGGCGCGCTCCCGGATGGTCGCCGCGTCCGCGACACAGCCCACCTCGTGGAAGGCCGCGAGCGGATCGTCCCCGAACCCGGCGGCGGGCCCGCGGTCGGGCACGGCGCTCCCGTCGGGCATGCCGGGCGCACTGGGTGAGAGCTCGTGGCCGTCGCGGACGGCGACGACGGCGAATCGGCGGGATTCGTCCTCGGGTGTCTTGAGCAGATCGCGCATCATGGCGCGATAGCGCTCCTCGAACACGTTCAGAGGAAGCACGAGCCCGGGGAACAGCACCGAGTTCAGGGGGAAGAGCGGGAGCCGGACGGTGGTCACGACGGGAAAGCCTAATGGTCGACGGAGCGGAGGAGTCCGCCGTACCCGATCCGGGGGAGCCGGCCGGGGGCGCGGTCCCGCAGTGGAAGGCCCGAGGCGACCTCCAGACGGACTCCGTCGCGTAGCTCCAGGTACTGGCCGAGCGGGTCGTCGGAGACCTTGGCCCAGGGGAACGAGGTCACGTACGGCCCGATGAGGCGAAGCTGCTCCAGGGCGTCCTGCCAGCGCTCCAGCCGGACCAGGACGTACGTCAGCAGGTTGCGCACCTCGGCGGGCCACGGGTCGGCGGCGGCGTAGCAGGCCGACACCGAGATCGCCAGGTCGGCCGCGGCGTCCAGGCGCTCACGCGGCACCTCGGGCCCGCCGCCCTCGGTCAGATAGGCGAAGGCCGCGCGCACCGGCAGGGCCTGGACCAGGGAGCCCGGCAGGGCGTCCTGCGCGGCGGGCTCGGCGAAGTCGAAGCACTCGCTGTGCGAGCCGTACCAGGCGGCGGAGAGGTACTGGAGGGCAGCCACGTGGCAGCCGTAGTGGTGCGGGGAGCGCCGGACGGCCTGGGCCCAGAGCTGCTCGAACTCGGTGTGCCTGACGTTCGTGCCGCGGGCGTGGTCGAGCGCGATCCGCCACGGCACCGGGTCGCGCGGATCGCCCTCGGCGGCGGACATGATCAGCGGACCGAGCTCGCGCAGCAGTTCCACCCGTGCGGGGGACTCCCAGCCGCGGCGGACGGCCAGTTCGGCCCTGACGAGAAGGACGTCCGGGTCGTGCGGGTCGTCGGCCTGCCACTGTCTGAGCCATGCGTCGCGGGAGCGCGCGAAGGCGGCCAGGCGTACGGCGTACCGGTCGCGGTTCTCCCATTCGGCGGACTCGCGGGTGGCGGCCAGCAGCGCGGCCGCGGGGGCGTACTCGCCCTGGGCCGCCGCGACCAGCGCGGGGCCCAGCCGGTGGTCGGGGGCGTCGAGCAGCACCTCCTCGTCGGCCGGCATTCCGGCGGCGAGGCGTGAGGTGTGCCGGGCCATCCGGGCGGTACGGAGGAGCGCGCTCAGCAGTGCCATGGTGTCGACCATTGAAAACCGCAGGTCGGAGCTGTGCCAGAGGCGATCGGTGACGCTTTCGTAAAGCCGATTGGTTGTGCGCCCCAGGGTCAAGGACCGGTAAAAGTGTGTCACCCCATCAGGTGTGCGGCACCTGTGCGATGTCTGCGGGACGCCTGTGCGGCGACTGTGGGACGGCTGCGGGGCTGCGGGGCGGGGTGGGGCGGCTGTGCGGCGACGGGGCGGCGTCAGCCGCGGCGCAGCAGCCGGGTGGCGCCGGCGGCCACCGTCGTCGCCAGGATCCAGCCGAGGAGAACCACCACCGCGGCCAGCCACTGCCAGCCGCCGCGCAGTTGCCAGAAGCCGGCCTGGCCCAGGTCGATGACCGGCAGCAGCAGATCCAGGGCGTAGAGCGAGGCGTTCCACGCGGGATGCCCGTCGGTGTTGACCGGCCGGTGATCGGCGTGCGCGAAGGCGACCGACGCCGCCGCCCACAGCACCGCCATCCACAGGGCGGCCCGGCCCGGACGGTACCCGTAGGCGACCGTCCAGTCCTGGGCGTAGCCCCAGAGCTTGGCGGCAGGCGGCAGGGTCTCGCGGCGGCGGCGCTGCTTGGCGAGCAGCACCTCGCGGGCGTCCTCGTCCTCACCGGAGTCGCGCAGCACGGCGGCGAGGCGCTCGTACGGCTCCGGGGCGTACTCGGCGGTGGCCGCCGCCACCCACTCCAGGCGCCGGGTCAGCGGGAAGGCGCCCTGCGGGACCAGGTTCTCGTACGTGAAACCGCCCATGTGCAGGCTGCCGGGCTCCGGCCAGCTCGACGCCCGGTCGACCAGGTTGACGATCCGCGCGCCGGACAGCACGACCTTGCCGCGTTCGGGCCGCTCGCCGAGGAAGCGCAGCTCGGGCGTCTGGACCCGCAGCAGCGACAGCCCCTGGTCGTCGTCGAAGGTGAAGCGGGCCCGGTCGAAGTCGACCGCGTCACCGAAGCGCCCGTCGTCCAGACGGATCCCGCCCTGGCACTCGAACCGCTGCACCAGGGTGCCGCGCGCCGGGGTGGTGCCGCTGGTCACCAGCGGATTGCCGAGGCCCGCGGGGGTCATGTAGAGCGTGCGGTTGACGGTGAGCTGGGGGGCGTTGAGGGCGAGCCGGGTGTACGGGTTGCGGAGCCTGCTGCCGCGCAGACTCAGCGACACGCCGACGGTGGCGCCGCGCAGACTGAGCTCGCCGTGCGACTCCAGCATCTCGGCCTGGAGGTCCTGTCCGACGGTCATGCCGTCGCCGGTGATCGACTGCCCGCGCCGGTCCCGGTAGACGACCGCCTGGTTGAGCAGCAGATCCGTGCCGATGTGCGCGTCGGTCAGCCGTACCCCGTTGTGGAAGTGGCAGCGCGGCAGATGCAGATCGCCCTCGGTGTGCAGCCGGGCCGCCTCCAGCCGGGGCACCGCGCAGTCCACCAGCCGCAGCGTGGTGAAGCGGGACTCCGGCAGCAGCACCTCCTTCTCGAACCGGCACCCCTTCAGCTCCACGTACGGCACCACCGTGCCGCCCGCGAGGTCGAGCACGCCGGTGATCCGGACGCCCGTCAGCTTCAGGGAGGCGACCCGGCCCTGGAGGGCGGGCGGCCCGTCGAGCAGCAGCCAGGCCACTATCCGGGCCCGGACACTGCGCTCGGGCCCCCAGGGATGGCCGCCGTGCGGATCGTCGACGGCCGTGTCCCCGCTGCGCAGGTCGTACACACTGCCGTTGCGGAAGGCCTGCCACATCCCCGCCTCGGCGGCGGTCAGCTCGTCCGGCAGGTCCCCGCTGCGCAGGCCGGCACCCTCGGTCACGGCATGTCACTTCCTCCCCTGCTACTCGCGGGTTCGTACGGTCCTGCAATGCCCGCTCAGTGACGGCGCGAACGCTCCTGGTGAAGGGGATCTTCCGCGGGAGGCGAAGGTGGCTTGTATCAGCCACTGATACAGGCGTCCGGCGCCCTGCCGCGGTCTGAGAGAATTGAGTCCGTGATCTCCCGAATCGATCTGCGCGGCGACGCCCTCCCCGAGGGCCCCGCCCTGCGCGACCTGCTGCCCCGAGCCGACTTCGACGTCTCGGCCGCCCTGGAGAAGGTGCGGCCGATCTGCGAGGCCGTGCATCATCGGGGCGACGCGGCGCTGATCGACTACGCGGAGAAGTTCGACGGAGTACGGCTCGAGTCCGTACGTGTTCCGGCCCAGGCCCTCGCCGACGCCCTGGAACACCTCGACCCGGACGTGCGCGCGGCCCTGGAGGAGTCGATCCGCCGGACCCGTCTCGTCCACCGCGCACAGCGCCGTACGACGCACACCACCCAGGTCGTGCCCGGCGGCTCGGTCACCGAGAAGTGGGTGCCGGTCGACCGGGTCGGGCTGTACGCGCCCGGCGGCCGCTCGGTGTACCCGTCGTCCGTGATCATGAACGTGGTCCCGGCCCAGGAGGCCGGGGTCGGCTCGATCGCGCTCGCCTCCCCGGCCCAGTCCGCGTTCGGCGGCCTGCCGCACCCGACGATCCTGGCCGCCTGCGCGCTGCTCGGCGTCGACGAGGTGTACGCGGCCGGCGGTGCCACGGCCGTCGCGATGTTCGCGTACGGCACGGAGTCCTGCCCCTCGGCCGACATGGTCACCGGCCCCGGCAACATCTGGGTCGCCGCGGCCAAGCGCTACTTCACCGGCAGGATCGGCATCGACGCCGAGGCCGGCCCGACCGAGATCGCGGTCCTCGCGGACGACACCGCCGACCCGGCGCACGTCGCCGCCGACCTGATCAGCCAGGCCGAGCACGACCCGCTCGCCGCCGCCGTCCTCGTCACCGACTCGCCGGCCCTCGCGGACGCGGTCGAGAAGGAACTGGAACCGCAGATCGCGGCCACCAAGCACATCGACGACCGGATCGTCCCGGCCCTGAGCGGCAGGCAGTCCGCGATCGTCCTCGTCGACGGCATCGACGAGGGCCTCAGGGTCGTCGACGCGTACGGCGCCGAGCACCTGGAGATCCAGACCGCCGACGCTGCCGCCGTCGCCGACCGGGTCAGGAACGCCGGAGCGATCTTCGTCGGCCCCTGGGCCCCGGTCTCGCTCGGCGACTACGCGGCGGGATCCAACCACGTCCTGCCCACCGGCGGCTGCGCCTGCCACTCCTCGGGCCTGTCCGTCCAGTCCTTCCTGCGCGGCATCCACATCGTCGACTACACGAAGGACGCGCTCGCCGACGTCGCCCATCACGTGGTGACGCTGGCGGAGGCGGAGGACCTGCCCGCGCACGGCGCGGCAGTGAAGGCACGTTTTGTCGGAGACGAACAAGTGTCGCGTGTCGGAGACGAACAAGTGTCGCGTGTCGGAGACGAACAAGTGTCGCGCGGCTGGAAGGTACCCGAGGGCAAGTGACAGGCATCGACGATCTCCCCGTACGGGACGAACTGCGCGGCAAGACCCCCTACGGCGCACCCCAGCTCGACGTCCCCGTACGCCTGAACACCAACGAGAACCCGTACCCGCTGCCCGAGCCGCTCGTCGAGCGGATCGCCGAGCGGGTCCGTGAGGCCGCCCGCGGACTCAACCGCTACCCCGACCGGGACGCGGTGGAGCTGCGCACCGGGCTGGCCGCCTATCTGACGAAGACCGGCAAGCACCCGGTCGGCGTCGAGAACGTCTGGGCCGCCAACGGCTCGAACGAGGTCATCCAGCAACTGCTCCAGACCTTCGGCGGCCCCGGCCGCAGCGCGATCGGCTTCGAACCGTCGTACTCGATGCACGCGCTCATCGCGCGCGGCACGGGCACGGCCTGGATCTCGGGCCCGCGCGCCGAGGACTTCACCATCGACCTCGTCGCCGCCGAGCGCGCCATCGCCGAGAACCGGCCGGACGTCGTCTTCGTCACCACCCCCAACAACCCCACCGGCAACGCGGTCCCGCCCGAGACGGTCCTCGCGCTGTACGAGGCCGCTCAGGCGGCGAAGCCGTCCATGGTCGTGGTCGACGAGGCCTACATCGAGTTCAGCCACGGCGACTCGCTGCTGCCCCTGCTCGAAGGACGGCCGAATCTCGTCGTCTCCCGGACGATGTCGAAGGCCTTCGGCGCGGCCGGACTGCGCCTCGGCTACCTCGCCGCCCACCCGGCGGTCGTGGACGCCGTCCAGCTCGTCCGGCTGCCGTACCACCTGTCGGCCGTGACGCAGGCGACCGCGCTGGCGGCCCTGGAGCACACCGACACCCTCCTCGGGTACGTGGAACAGCTCAAGGCCGAACGGGACCGGCTGGTCACCGAACTGCGCGCGATGGGCTGCGAGGTGACCGAGTCGGACGCGAACTTCGTGCAGTTCGGACGGTTCGCCGACACCCACGCGGCCTGGCAGAGGATCCTCGACCAGGGCGTCCTGGTCCGGGACAACGGCGTGCCGGGGTGGTTGCGGGTCTCCGCCGGAACCCCGAAGGAAAACGACGCGTTCCTCGACGCGGTACGTGAACTACTGGGCACTGCGGAGGACACCTCCGCACCCCCGAAGGAGCAGAGCGCATGAACCGCGTAGGACGCGTGGAGCGGGTGACGAAGGAGACGTCGGTCCTCGTCGAGATCGACCTCGACGGCTCCGGCAAGGTCGACGTGGCCACCGGCGTCGGCTTCTACGACCACATGCTCGACCAGCTCGGCCGGCACGGTCTGTTCGACCTCACCGTGAAGACCGAGGGCGACCTGCACATCGACTCGCACCACACGATCGAGGACACCGCCCTCGCCCTCGGCGCCGCCTTCAAGCAGGCCCTCGGCGACAAGGTCGGCATCTACCGCTTCGGCAACTGCACCGTCCCGCTGGACGAGTCGCTCGCCCAGGTGACCGTCGACCTGTCCGGCCGCCCCTACCTCGTGCACACCGAGCCCGAGAAGATGGCGCCGATGATCGGCGAGTACGACACGACGATGACCCGGCACATCCTGGAGTCCTTCGTCGCCCAGGCCCAGATCGCCCTGCACGTGCACGTCCCCTACGGACGCAACGCGCACCACATCGTGGAGTGCCAGTTCAAGGCACTGGCCCGGGCCCTGCGTTACGCCTCCGAGCGCGACCCCCGCGCAGCCGGCATCCTCCCCTCCACTAAGGGCGCACTGTGACAGGCCTTTCCAGCATTCTCATCGTCGTCGGTCTCTTCCTGGCCGGCGGCATCTACTCCTTCGTCAAGCAGGACATGCCGAGGAGCCTCGTCGTGCTGCTCTCCATCGGTGCCGCGATGTGCCTCGTCGCGGGCGTCATGCGGCTGGAGGTGTGGAGTTGAGCCCTTCCAGGAAGGTCGTCGTCTTCGACTACGGCTTCGGGAACGTCCGCTCCGCCGAGCGCGCCCTCGCCCGCACGGGCGCCGAGGTCGAGATCACCCGCGACTTCGACACCGCGATGAACGCCGACGGACTGCTGGTGCCGGGCGTCGGCGCCTTCGCCGCCTGCATGCAGGGCCTCAAGGAGGCGCGCGGCGACTGGATCATTGGCCGCCGGCTGTCCGGCGGACGCCCCGTCATGGGCATCTGCGTCGGCATGCAGATCCTCTTCACCCGCGGCATCGAGCACGGCGTGGAGACCGAGGGCCTGGACGAATGGCCGGGCACGGTCGGACCCCTGGAGGCCGACGTCGTGCCCCACATGGGCTGGAACACCGTCGACGCCCCGGAGGGCTCGGAGGCCTTCGCCGGCCTCGACGCGGACGCGCGGTTCTACTTCGTCCACTCCTACGCCGTCCACGACTGGTCGCTCGAAGTCGGCAATCCGCTGCTGCGCGCCCCCCTGGTCACCTGGTCCACGCACGGCAAGCCCTTCGTGGCGGCCGTCGAGAACGGCGCCCTGTGGGCCACCCAGTTCCACCCCGAGAAGTCCGGCGACGCCGGAGCCCAGCTCCTCTCCAACTGGATCGGAACACTGTGAGCAAGCTCGAACTCCTCCCCGCCGTCGACGTCCGCGACGCCCAGGCCGTCCGTCTCGTGCACGGCGAGTCCGGGACCGAGACCTCCTACGGTTCCCCCCTGGAGGCCGCGCTGGCCTGGCAGAGCGCCGGCGCCGAGTGGCTGCACCTCGTCGACCTGGACGCCGCGTTCGGCACCGGCGACAACCGCGCGCTGATCGCCGAGGTCGCCAAGGCGATGGACGTCAAGGTCGAGCTGTCCGGCGGCATCCGCGACGACGACACCCTCGCCGCCGCGCTCGCCACCGGCTGCACCCGCGTCAACCTGGGCACCGCCGCGCTGGAGACCCCCGACTGGGTCGCCAAGGTCATCGCCGAGCACGGCGACAAGATCGCCGTCGGCCTCGACGTCCGCGGCACGACCTTGCGCGGCCGCGGCTGGACCCGCGACGGCGGCGACCTCTACGAGACGCTGGCGCGCCTCGACTCCGAGGGCTGCGCCCGCTACGTGGTCACGGACATCGCCAAGGACGGCACGCTCCAGGGCCCGAACCTGGAGCTCCTGCGCAACGTGTGCGCGGCGACCGACCGCCCGGTGGTCGCCTCCGGCGGGGTGTCGTCGCTGGACGACCTGCGGGCCATCGCCGAACTCGTGCCGCTCGGCGTCGAGGGCTCCATCGTCGGCAAGGCCCTGTACGCCAAGGCGTTCACCCTCGAAGAGGCCCTGGCGGCGGTGGCCCGGTGAGCGCCGTCCGCCGCGTCACGACCGGCGCGCCCTGGGAGGAGGCCTTCGGGTACTCCCGAGCGGTGGAGCTGCCCAACGGCCTGGTGCTGGTGTCCGGCTGCACCTCCGTGGTCGACGGACAGATCGTCGATGGCGCCCCGTACGAGCAGGCCGTCAACTCCTTCGGCGCTGCGTTCGCGGCACTGGAGCAGCTCGGCCTGGGCCGTGACCACGTCGTCCGAACGCGTATGTACATCACCCATGCCCGGGACGTCGAGGATGTTGGACGCGCCCACAAGGAGCTGTTCGACGCCGTCCGCCCCGCCGCATCCATGATCATCGTCGAGGGTTTCGTGGACCCGCGTCTGGTGGTCGAGGTCGAGGTAGAGGCGTTCCGCGCAGACCACACGGAGCAGGGAGAAACGCGGTCATGACCCTGGCGGTCCGAGTGATTCCCTGCCTGGACGTGGACAACGGCCGGGTCGTCAAGGGCGTCAACTTCCAGAACCTGCGGGACGCGGGCGACCCCGTCGAGATGGCCAAGGTGTACGACGCCGAGGGCGCCGACGAGCTCACGTTCCTGGACATCACCGCGTCCTCTGGCAACCGTGAGACCACGTACGACGTGGTGCGCCGCACGGCCGAGCAGGTCTTCATCCCGCTGACGGTCGGCGGCGGTGTCCGCACCGCCGAGGACGTCGACAAGCTGCTGCGTGCCGGTGCCGACAAGGTCGGCGTCAACACGGCCGCCATCGCCCGCCCCGAGCTCATCCGCGAGATCGCGGAGCGGTTCGGGCGGCAGGTGCTCGTGCTGTCGGTGGACGCGCGCAGGACCGAGGGCGGTTCCTTCGAGGTGACCACCCACGGCGGCCGCCAGGGCACCGGCATCGACGCCGTCGAGTGGGCGCACCGGGCCGCCGAGCTGGGCGCGGGCGAGATCCTGCTCAACTCGATGGACGCCGACGGCACGAAGGACGGCTACGACATCGAGATGATCGAGGCCGTACGCAAGCACGTCACCGTTCCGCTGATCGCCAGCGGCGGCGCGGGCCGGCTCGACCACTTCCCGCCGGCCATCGGGGCGGGCGCCGACGCGGTGCTGGCCGCGTCCGTCTTCCACTTCGGCGACCTGCGGATCGGCGAGGTCAAGGAGACCCTGCGCGAGGCGGGACATCCCGTCCGCTGACGATCCTGGCCGGGGGCCTTCAACGGGGCCTCCGGTCGGCCGGACTCCCCTGGTGGCCGCCCCGGGCGGGTACAGCTCACGTCATGGCCCGCACCCGGCAGCCTTCGCTGCCGGGTGCGGGCCCTGGCCGTTTTCCTGGGCCGGTGGGGCCGGCGGGGCGGTGTTCTATGGGTCGGCGCGGTCATGCCGTGGGGCGGGCACGGTCGTGTTTCGCGGGGCGGGCGCCCTCGTGTCCCGGGGAGACGCGTTCGCGGGAAACGGGGCTCGTAGTGGGGCGATGAAGCCCCGTTCCGGGAAGTGAGGGAGAGGCGGGGGCGGCGAGGGTGGCGCGCACGGCTGGTGGTTCTGCCGATGTGCGGGACGGGGCCGGGGCGGACAGTTGCCACCGCAACCACGGAGACGGACCCCCGCCGTGACGTGGCGCGCGCCTTCCGGTACCCCGTGCCAGGGCGGCGCTCGGACCACGGCGCGGGGTCCGTACTCCCTCACCCCGCCTCACCGAGAGGACGCACCCACCGTGCAGCAGCCGAACCGCGCACTCCCCGTCGGACCCGAATCGTCCCCCCGCCGACCGCACCGGCCGGCCGGCCGTCTGGTGCGGGCCGGACTCGCGGTGCTCCTGGCCGCGGGCGGCCTCGTCGCCGCGCAGGCCACCGGGGCACAGGCCGTCGTCGCAGCACAGGCCGTCTCGGCGCAGGCCGCGGCGAACCCGTACGAGCGCGGCCCCGCTCCCACGAACGCCAGTATCGAGGCCTCCCGTGGTTCGTACGCCGTCTCCACCACCACCGTCTCCTCCCTGTCCGTGAGCGGCTTCGGCGGCGGCACCGTCTACTACCCGACCTCGACCGGCGACGGCACCTTCGGCGCGGTCGTCATCTCACCCGGGTACACCGCCTACCAGTCCTCCATCTCCTGGCTCGGGCCCCGGCTCGCCTCCCAGGGCTTCGTGGTGTTCACCATCGACACCCTCACCACCCTCGACCAGCCCGACAGCCGCGGCCGCCAGTTGCTGGCCGCGCTCGACTACCTGACCCAGAGCAGTTCCGTGCGGACCAGGATCGACAGCACCCGGCTCGGCGTCATGGGCCACTCGATGGGCGGTGGCGGCACACTGGAGGCCGCGAAGAGCCGTCCCTCGCTCCAGGCGGCGATCCCGCTCACCGGCTGGAACCTGGACACCACCTGGCCGGAGATCAAGACGCCGACACTGATCGTGGGAGCGGACGGCGACACGATCGCACCGGTCGCCACGCACTCCGAGCCCTTCTACGCGAGTCTGCCGAGCACGCTCGACAAGGCCTACCTGGAGCTCAGGGGTGCCACCCACTTCACGCCCAACAGCTCGAACACGACGATCGCGAAGTACAGCATCTCGTGGCTCAAGCGATTCATCGACAATGACACCCGCTACGAGCAGTTCCTCTGCCCGCTGCCCCAGGCCTCGCTGACGATCGCCGAGTACCGGGGCAACTGCCCGCACACCTCCTGACCCGCGCCGCACCGTCCGTTCCGCACAGTCCGTCCCGCACCGTCCGTCCGTGCGCGGGTGACGGCCGCCGATCCCGGTGGCCGTCACCCGCGTGCGTGCGCGTCCGGGGAACCGCGCCGCGGTCCTTGTGAGGGCGCACAAGCCTTGCCCGCCGGGCGTGGGACCGTGCCCAGCAGCGGCCGTGTCCGCGCAGGTCAGAGAGGGTTCCGTGCCCGCTCGGGCAAGCGAACGCGGGGCTTCCGCCGTTGTTTACGCAGAAGTAACGTGACGGCGTGACCGGAAACGCGACTGCGCGAATTTCCCTCGGGGCGCCGGCCCGGACCCCGTTACCGCCGCCCGGGGCGCCCCGCCCGCCCCGGGCTTGTTCCGCGCCCGCGGGGCTCGGGACGTCCGGCCCGATCGGGACGACGTGTCCGGCCCAGCCGGCCGACCCGGCCGACGCGTCGGCCACGCCCGCCGGGCTTGCCGGGCCTGTCGGCCCCGAGGAGACCGGTCCGGCCGAGGCCGGACTGGTGTTGCTGGTGGTGGCCGAGGGGGAGCGGGACGCGAGGGCCGACGGGGTGGATGCCTCCGTGGTTCTCCGGGCGGCCGAAGCCTGCGGCCTCGGGGCGGGTGTCCTCGATGCCGCCGAGGCCGCGGGGCACCTCCGGCTCGACGGAGGCCGTATCCGACTCCTCGATCCGGGCCTGGCCCGTACCGTTCACGCCACCGTCCCGCCCGCCCGTCGGCGCGCGGCGCACCGACTGCTGGCCGATGCCCACACCGGGGGCCCGAGCGCCCTGCCCGTCCTCTTCCACCGGGCCTCGGCGGCCGCCGCTCCCGCCCCGGGTCTCGGCGACGCGCTCGCCGCCGCGGCGCGGTCGCCGGACGGCCGGCCGACGCACGCGGAGCGCTCGGAGGCCTGGGCGAGGGCGGCCGGACTCGCCGTCGACCAGGGGCTGCGCGCCGTCCGTCTGGTCGACGCGGCCGACCAGGCCCGACTGGCCGGACTGCCGCACCGTGCGCGGGAGCTGCTCGTCCGGGCCGGGCGCGAGCGTCCGGCCGGCGCCGTGCGTGGCGCGGCCCAACTGGTGAGCGGGCTGCTCGCGCTCCAGGACGGCCCGGTCGCCGACGCCCGCGACGTACTGCTACTGGCCGCCGAGTCACTGGACCCGGCCGACGTGCGCCGCGCCCTGGCCGCCCGGCTCGCCGCCGTCGAGGCGTCCTGGGTGACGGGAGACGCGGCGGCCTGCGCGGAAGCCCTGGACCAGGGTCCGGCACAGCCGGGATCCGACCCGTGGCTCGCCGCGTACCGGGCGGGGATGTCCGCGGTGATGCGCGGCCGCCTGGACTCCGGCCGGCAGCCCTTGCGGGAGGTGGTGGCCGGGGCGGGGGCCGCGGCCGGGGTCCACGACGGCCCGGAGACCCTGCTCCGGGCCGGGAGCGCCGCCCTCGTCGTCGGGGACCTCGCCGCCGCCGCTCGCGCCAACTCCCGCGCCCTCGCCGTCGCCAGGGCCACAGGCCCGTACATCCTGGTCGCCCAGGCGCTGGAACGGCTGGCCTACGGAGAGCTGCGGGCCGGCCGTCACGCCCGTGCCCGCGCCCACGCCGAGGACGGCCTGCGCACGGCACTCGGTGCCGGCCAGGACAACCTCGCGGCGCACCACCACGCGATCCTCGCCCTGGTGGCGTCCGTGGAGGGCTCCCCGGAGACCGTCGCGGAGCACGCCGCGGCCGCCGAACGCGTCGCCGCGGCCCACGGTCTCGCGCAGGCGGCCACGCTGTCCCAGTGGGCGCGGGCCCGCGCCGATCTGGCCCGCGGCCGGCTCCCCGAGGCCGCGGCTCGGCTCGGCCCCCTGGTCGGTGCCGGCCCGCGCCGCGGTCACTTCGCGATACGGATGCTCGCCGTCCCCTGCTTCGTGGAGGCGGCGGCCCGCACGGGACAGACGGAGGCCGCCCGGTCGGCGGTCGCCGCGTTCGCCCGCTGGTCCGAGCAGGGCTCGGATCCCCAGGCCCCGGCCCAACTGGCGCGCTGCCGGGCGTTGCTGAGTGGCCCCGAGGAGTGCGAGGCGCTGTTCGCCGCCGCGCTGGTCCGGCACGACGAGGTGGCCGGGGACTTCGAGCGCGGCCGCACCCAACTTCTCTACGGGGCCTGGCTGCGGCGGCGGCGCAGGCCCGGTGAGGCGCGGGGCCGGCTGCGGGACGCGCTGGTGTCCTTCGAGCGCGGCGGGGCGCTCGGCTGGGCCGCGCAGGCGCGGGCGGAACTGCGGGCCACCGGGGACGCCGGACCCGGTGAACCGGCCGGTCCGCTCACGCTTCTGACGCCCCAGCAGCTCCGGATCGCCCGGTGTGTCGCGGAGGGGGCCACCAATCGGGAAGTCGCGCTGCGCCTGTCCGTGAGCCCCCGCACCGTGGACCACCACCTGCGAAATGTCTTCGCCGCGCTGGGGGTCCGCTCCCGCGTCGAGCTGTCCCGACTGGTGGACCGGGCCGAGAAGACCACCGCACACCCCTAGGTACCGACCGGGCGGTATGTCATCCTGCGGGATCAGGAGGTCCGGGCCACCCGTGTGCCGCGCGTCGGCCGAGCGGGCGTCCCGACCGAGCCGACCCCGGTGGAGGACAGCGATGCAGCACCTCGTACCCGCCCACGTCCGGTCCCAGCCCGGGCCCCGGCCCCCGGCCGCCCGCCCGGCCGTCGACGCGGAGGCGCTCTCGGTGCTGCACCGCGCCGCCCGGGCGCTCATCGCGGGGCTGCCCGAACTGTCCGAACGCCTGGTGGACCTCCTGGTGGCGCGTGAACCCGCGTACCGCGCGGCCATGGAGACGGACGCGGAGAGCGTTCGCGACGAGGTGCGGCGCTCGCTGCGGCTCAACGTCGGTTCCCTGATCCAGCCCGGTGAACTGCGCGAGGCCGCCCACCGCTGCTCCTGGGCCATCGGCAGGGCCCGTGCCGAACGCGGCCTTCCGCTGGACGCGTTGCTGCGCGCCTTCCGGCTGGGCGGCGGCATGATCTGGCAGGAGCTCGTCGACGAGACGACCCGCCGCCATCCCTCCGACGCGCGCCTGCTCGTACATGTGGCCGCCGACGTCTGGAACTTCGTCGACGACCACTGCGCCGTGGTCACCGACGCCTACCGCCAGACCGAGCGCGAGCTGATGTGGCGCAGGGAGAACCGGCTGCGGCTGATGACGGCCGCGCTCCTCGACGGCACCGCCCGGATCACCGATCTGCCGGCCACCGCCGCCGCCCTGGGGCTTCCCGAACAGGGCCGGTACGCGGTCGTGCTGGTCCGGCTGCCCGCCGGCCGGGCGTTCTCGGACGTACGCGGTCAGGTGGGCCTCTCCGGCCTGCGGATCCTCTGGTACCGCGACCGCGACCGCGACGCCGAGGGCACCTACGGCATCGTCCTGCTCGGCGACCGCCCTCACGACGGGGGCCGGCCCGGCCGCGGCCACGACGACGGCCTCCTCGACGCGGGCCCCGGGCCGGCGTCCGCCCCGGTGACGGTGACGGGGACGTGTCCGGACGGCGCGGGCCGGGCGTCCGGCGCGGACCGGACGAACGGCGCGGACCGCGCGGACGGTGTGGACCGCGCGGACGGCCGGGGCGGCGAGCGCCCCGGAACGCACGGGCGCGGCCTGGACGCCGGGGAGATCGCCCGCCGGCTGACCGCCCCACCGCCGGCGCGGGTCGGAGTGAGCCCGGTCGTGGAGGGGCTCACGGCGATCGGCGACGCCCGCCGCCTCGCCGACACGGCGCTGCGGGCCTGCCCGCGCTCCGGCGGAACCGTCGTCCTGGAGGAGCACCTGCCCGCCGCGCTCGTCGTCTCCGCGCCGGTCCTCGGCGCGGCACTCTCCGAGCGGGTCCTCGGGCCGCTGCTGCGCCTGGACCTGTCCGACCGGGACATCATGCTGGACACGCTGACCGTCTGGCTCGACTGCGACGGTTCCGCCCAGCGGGCCGCGGGCCGCCTCTACTGCCACCGCAACACGGTCCTGAACCGGCTGCGCCGCTGCGAACAGCTCACCGGCCGCTCCCTGACCCGGCCGGCGGACGTGGTCGAGCTGTCGCTGGCCCTGGCGGCGCATTCACTGCTCGATCCGTGAGGGTTCCTTCTCCGGAGGTGCGGGGCTCCCTTTCCAGAGGTGCGAAGTTCCCTCGGAGACGCGAAAGAAAAGTTGCGCAATATTGGTTGCGCAACTTTTCTTTCGTATCTACGGTGAGGGTATGACACGCAAGGAAGGCCGCCGGATCACGGACATGGGCGCGCTCAAGGCGATCGCCCATCCGCTGCGCATGCAGCTCTACCGCGCCTTGCACATCGCGGGTGCCGCAACCGCCTCCCAACTGGGGGAGCAGGTCGACGAGGCGCCCTCGCTCGTCAGCTACCACCTGCGCAAACTCGCCGAGCACGGGCTGATCGAGGAGGCGGAGCCGCGCAGCGGGGACGGCCGTGAGCGCTGGTGGCAGCCCGCGTCGGAGGGGTTGAGCGTCCACGACGAGGACTTCCGGAACGCACCGGAGACGTTCGCCGCCCACACCGCGTTCGCGCGGCTCCTCGTCGACCAGCGCGCCGACCTCTACCGGCGCTATCTGGACGAGCGGCACGCCTGGGGCGCCGAATGGGCCGGCGCGTCCTCCGACACCGAGTCCACCCTGCGTCTGACGCCGGCCGAACTGACCGAACTCAACCAGGAGTTGCTCGCCGTCATCCGGAAGTACGACGAGGCGGGCCGCGCGGACGAAGCGGCCGGTGACACCGAAGGACGCGAGAACGTCGCGCTGCACGTGTACGGATTCCCGTTCCGTGTCTGACCCCGAGAGCACGTCCGCCCCGAAAGGACCCGGCCCCGTGACCGCGACCGTCATACCCGGCCCCGCCCGGACCGCCGCGCACGCTCCCGGCAAGGCCGCCCACCGCGACGGCAACGTCCTGCGCTGGCTCGGTGCCTACACCTCGTCGATGATCGGCGACAACGTCTACTACATCGCGTTGTCCTGGGCCGCCGTCCAGGCCGGCACCCCTTCCCAGGCCGGGCTCGTGATGTCCGTCAGCGCCGTACCGCGGGCCCTGCTGATGCTGGGCGGGGGAGTGGTCGCCGACCGGTTCGGGCCGCGGAAGGTCGTCATCGGCAGTGACGCGGTGCGCTGCGCGACCGTGCTGGCGCTCGCCGCGCTGCTCTTCGCGACCAGCCCGGGGCTGTGGCTGCTGGGCCTGGCCGCCGTCGTCTTCGGCGTCGTCGACGCCGTGTTCATGCCCGCCGTGGGTGCCCTCCCCGCCCGTGTCACCGGCCGCGACCAGCTCGCCCGGGTGCAGGGCATGCGGGGTCTCGCCATGCGCTCCGCCAATGTGCTGGGCGCCCCGCTCGGGGGCCTCGCCGTCGCCCTCGGCGGTGCGGCCACCGCGTTCGCGCTGGCCGGCCTGCTCATCGCCGTGTCGGTGCCGCTGCTGGTCTCCGTACGCATGCGGGAACTCACCCCGGACGACGAGGCGGACGAGGCCGGCCGCACCGCCTGGCACGACCTCCGCGACGGTCTGTGCTACATCCGCGGCCACCACGTCCTCGCCCCGCTCATCGCGGTCATCGCCCTGGGTGACCTCGGCTTCGTGGGACCGTTCAACGTCGGGCTGACCCTGCTCGCCGACCGGCGCGGCTGGGGCGCGTCCGGGATGGGCTGGGTGATCGCCGCGTTCGGCACCGGCGCCGGAGCCGCGGCGCTGCTGCTGACCCTGCGCGGACGGCTCCCGCGCGCGGGCACCGTCGCCGCCGTGGCCATCCTCGGCGGTTCCGTGGCCATCGGCGCGCTCGCCTTCGTGCCGGGCGTCGCCGGGGCCGTCGGTGTCGCCCTCGTCGTCGGGCTGCTCGCCGGGCTCAGCGGCGCCCTGTGCGGAGCGCTGATCCAGACCCAGTCCGACCCCGCCTACCTGGGCCGGGTCAGCGCCGTCGCCGGCATCGTCAGCCTCGGACTCGCGCCGCTCAGCATGCCGGTGACCGCCGCCGCGATCGGCTGGTGGGGGACCGGCCCGGTCTTCGTCACCAGCGCCGTCGTGTGCGGCCTCGGCGGGGTCCTCGCCCTGTGCGTACGAGACCTGCGACGCGCCGAACTGCCCCGCTGACCGCCGGTCCCGTCCCGGCGGGCTCCGGATCCCTGGATCCCGAGCTGCTTCGCGTCCCTAGATCCCGAGCTGCTTCGCCTCATGGAGCTTGGTGATCGCGTCCTTGTCGCCGTCCAGCTCGACGTCCGCCACGCCCTGCCGGCCGAACGCGAACAGCAGCAGCTCCGAGGGCTCGCCCGTCACCGTCACCACCGGTGTCGCCTTGTTCAGCACCGTCGTCTGGCCGTTCGGGCGGCGCAGCACCACGCCCGTGGGAACGCCGCGGCCCATCAGCCGGGCCGTGCGGTCCAGGCGCGACCACAGGGCCTCCTGGAACACCGTGTCCAGCTCGCGCGGCGTCCAGTCCGGCTGCGCGCGCCGCACGTCCTCGGTGTGGACGTAGAACTCCACCACGTTCGACGCCTCGTCCAACTGCTTCAGGGTGAAAGGCGAGAATCGCGGCGGCCCCGTACGGATGAGCTGGATCAACTCCTCGTACGGCTTGCCGGCGAACTCCGTCATCACCCGCTCCAGCCGGGGCGCGAGCTGTTTGACGACGAGACCGCCCGCGGCGTCGGGGCGGCGCTCGCGCACCACCACGTGCGCGGCGAGGTCCCGGGCGTTCCAGCCCTCGCACAGCGTCGGGGCGTCCGGTCCCACGGCTTCCAACAGATCGGCCAGGAGGAGCCGTTCGCGCTTCGCATGGGTCGACATGCCTGCCAGCCTACGACCGGGCGGCCGCCCCGCCCAGTGGAGAGCGCGCCACGACCGGCCGGGTCCCACCTGTGGACGAACGCGAGGTCCGGCCTGTGGACAACGGACGGGCGGGAGCGCCCGGCGCGGCACAATGGCACCCATGACCAGCACGCCTCCCGCCAGCAGTCTGGACCCCGAGATCGCCGCCCGCCTCAAGCGCAGCGCCGACGGACTCGTCCCCGCCATCGCCCAGCAGTACGACACCGGTGAGGTGCTGATGCTCGGCTGGATGGACGACGAGGCGCTGCACCGCACCCTCACCACCGGCCGCTGCACCTACTGGTCGCGCAGCCGCCGGGAGTACTGGGTCAAGGGCGACACCTCCGGCCACTTCCAGCACGTCAGATCCGTGGCCCTGGACTGCGACGCGGACACCCTGCTGGTGCGTGTCGACCAGGTGGGCGCCGCCTGCCACACCGGCGCCCGCACCTGCTTCGACGCGGATGTGCTGCTCAAGGACGCCGGCGACAGGGCCGAGGACGCCGATTCCGGCGCACCGGCCCGGAATCAGTAGGGTCAGCCGCCATGGACCTCGAGACGTTCCGCAAGCTGGCCACCGACCGCCGTGTCATCCCCGTCAGCCGCAAACTGCTCGCGGACGGCGACACGCCGGTCGCGCTCTACCGCAAGCTGGCCGCCGAGCGCCCCGGCACGTTCCTGCTCGAATCCGCGGAGAACGGCCGGACCTCCCTGTCCTGGTCCCGCTACTCCTTCGTCGGTGTCCGCTCCGCCGCGACGCTCACCGAGCGCGACGGACAGGCGCACTGGCTCGGCACCCCGCCCGTCGGCGTCCCCGTCGACGGCGACCCGCTCGCGGCCCTGCGCGCCACCATCGAGGCGCTGCACACCCCGCAGGGCGAGGGACTGCCGCCCTTCACCGGCGGCATGGTCGGCTATCTGGGCTACGACATCGTGCGCCGCCTGGAGAAGATCGGCCCCGGCGAGCGGGACGACCTGAAGCTGCCCGAGCTGACGATGCTGCTCACCAGCGACCTCGCCGTCCTGGACCACTGGGACGGCTCGGTCCAGCTCATCGCCAACGCGATCAACCACAACGACCTGGACACGGGCGTCGACGAGGCGTACGCGGACGCCGTCGCCCGCCTCGACGCCATGGAAGCCGACCTCTCCCGGCCGGTGTCCCAGCCGCCCGCCGCGCTCCCGCCCTCCGAACTCCCCGAGTACACCGCGCTCTGGGGCGGCCCCGACTTCCAGGACGCCGTCGAGGACATCAAGGAGCGCATCCGGGCCGGCGAGGCCTTCCAGGTCGTCCCCTCCCAGCGCTTCGAAACCCCCTGCACGGCCAGCGCGTTGGACGTCTACCGCGTCCTGCGGGCGACCAACCCCTCGCCGTACATGTACCTGTTCCGCTTCGACGGCTTCGACGTCGTCGGCTCCTCCCCGGAGGCCCTGGTCAAGGTCGAGGGCGGACAGGCCATGGTGCACCCCATCGCCGGCACCCGGCCGCGCGGCGCGACCGTCCAGGACGACCAGGCCCTCGCCGACGAGCTGCTCGCCGACCCCAAGGAGCGCGCCGAGCACCTCATGCTCGTCGACCTCGGGCGCAACGACCTCGGACGGGTCTGCGAGCCCGGCTCCGTCGAGGTCGTCGACTTCATGTCCATCGAGCGGTACTCGCACGTGATGCACATCGTCTCCACGGTGACCGGCCGGGTCGCCGCCGGCCGTACGGCCTTCGACGTGCTCACCGCCTGCTTCCCCGCCGGAACGCTCTCCGGAGCGCCCAAGCCGCGCGCGATGCAGATCATCGACGAACTGGAACCGTCCCGGCGCGGGTTGTACGGCGGTTGCGTCGGCTACCTCGACTTCGCGGGCGACTCCGACACCGCCATCGCCATCCGTACGGCCCTGCTGCGCGACGGCACGGCCTACGTCCAGGCCGGCGCGGGCATCGTCGCCGACTCGGTCCCGGCGGCCGAGGACGACGAGTGCCGCAACAAGGCGGCGGCGGTGTTGCGAGCGGTCCACACCGCCAACCGCCTCGGCCGCCAGGCCGTGTCCGCCTAGGCCCGACCTACACGGCGAGTGGCCTCGGGCGGGGCCGGTCCGGGGCCGTACGACCCGTGCGAACCGCTCCCGAACAGCCCGAACAGCCCGAATAGGACGAGGCTCACGCAACCCCGACTGACGGTTCGCCCGGGGTTCAGGCGATAGTGGGGTCTGTGACTGCTGTACCTCACCCCCGAACCGAAGCCGCGGGACCCGCCCGGTCCGGCCGCCGCAGCCTTGCCGTGACCCTGCTGAGCGGCGCGCTCGGCGCGGCCGTCGCCCTGCTCGCCAGCCGGCAGAGCTGGGGGCGGGGGACCGCGACCGTGGCCGGCGGCGACTTCCCGCTGACCGTCAAGGGCAGCGACGTCACGGGTGTGCCCGCGGCGCTCGCGATAGTCGGCCTCGCCGCGCTCGTCGCCGTCTTCGCCGTCCGCCGCTCCGGCCGCCTCCTGGTCTCCGCGCTCCTCGCGCTCTCCGGCGCGGGCATCGCCGTCGCCTCCGTCCTCGGCGCGAGCGACAGCTCCGCCCTCGACGAGCGGGCCGCCTCCGCCTCCGGCAACACCGCCGCCACCGCGGCCGGGCTCAGCCACACCGCCTGGCCGTACGTGGCCGCGGCGGCCGGCGCGCTCATCCTGCTGGCCGGGCTGCTCGCGCTGCGCCACGGCCGCTCCTGGCCCGCCATGTCCGGCCGCTACGAGCGGGACGGCAGGCCCCGGCCCCGCAAGGCCAAGCCGGTCGACCCGGACCGCCCCGAGGACCTCTGGAAGGCCCTCGACCGCGGCGAGGACCCCACCGGCCCCGACCCGGACACCCCCTAGGCCACGTTCGGGGACGTCCCCGCGTCCGGGTCCTCCGCCGTGAGCGGCCCGGACCGGCACGCGCGGGGGTGACCCCCCGCTCACGGCGGACCCGTGCGTACGGGACAATGGGCGGTGAGCGTCCGACTCACGCACGCATACAGCAACGAGGAGCAAGTCATGGCGGGCAGCAGCCACGGTCACACCCCGGCCGCCTGGACCGGTGTCATCATCGCCTTCATCGGTTTCTGCGTCGCGGGTGCCTTCATGGTCAAGGCCGAACCGCTGGGCTTCTGGGCCGGCATGGTCGTCGTCGCCCTCGGCGGTGTCGTGGGCGTGGTCATGCGGAGCATGGGCCTCGGCCAGCCGAAGGCCGCCCCGCACCCCGCGAACACGGCGCGCTCGACCGTGGGCGCCGACGCCTGACCCACTGAGGCTGTACGGAAGGCGGACCCGGCGATTCGCCGGGGCCGCCTTCCTCGTACCCGGGCGAGCGCCCGGCCCGCGCGAGAGGCAGAATGCGTCGCGTGAACGCCGAAACCCAGAGGGTGACGCGGACCGGGCCGGACGCGGGTGTGCTGCGGCGGCTGGCCGTTCCGGGCGGGCTGCTCGCGGCCGTCGCGGGGGCCTTCGCGTACGTCGGGGCCGTCGACCCCAACGAGCCCGGCCACTACCCCGTCTGCCCGCTGCTGCGCCTCACGGGCGTGTACTGCCCCGGCTGCGGCGGTCTGCGCAGCGCGCACGCCTTCGCGCACGGGGACCTCGCCACGGCGCTCACGGACAACGCGCTCGCCGTCGGCGGGTACCTGGCCTTCGCGGTGCTGTGGGCCGTCTGGGTGATCCGCATCGTGCTCGGACGGCCCACCCGGCTCGACCTCGGACCCGTCCACCTCTGGAGCCTGGGCGCGTTGACGCTGGTCTTCACCGTTGTCCGGAATCTTCCCTCCGGCGGCTGGCTGCACCCTTGATCAAATGACAAATGTCCAGGTAGTGGGACCGGCGTCAACCGGATGCGAGGGCTACGCCTTCCTCCGGATACCATCGCAGTGACCCGACTTTTCCGTCAGAGACGGTGAACCCGGGTCGCCGATCGACTGCTTCAACCGTCCACCGCAGGGAAGGGGGCCGCTCGCGTGAGTGTGCTCGACGAGATCATCGACGGAGTCCGTGCCGACCTCGCGGAGCGGCAGGCGCGCGTCAGCCTCGACGAGCTCAAGGAGCGCGCGGCGAAGGCTCCGGCGGCCAAGGACGGCGTGGCCGCCCTGCGCGGCGACAGCGTCAAGGTCATCTGCGAGGTCAAGCGCTCCAGCCCCTCCAAGGGCGCGCTCGCCGCGATCGCCGACCCGGCGGCCCTGGCCGCCGACTACGAGGCGGGCGGCGCGGCCGTCATCTCCGTGCTCACCGAACAGCGCCGCTTCGGCGGTTCGCTCGCCGACCTGGAGGCCGTCCGCGCCCGGGTGGACATCCCGGTGCTGCGCAAGGACTTCATCGTCACGTCGTACCAGCTCTGGGAGGCCCGCGCGTACGGCGCCGACCTGGCGCTGCTCATCGTCGCGGCCCTCGAACAGCCGGCCCTGGAGTCCCTCATCGAGCGCGCCGAGTCCATCGGGCTCACGCCGCTGGTCGAGGTGCACGACGAGGACGAGGTCGAGCGCGCGGTGGACGCCGGCGCGAAGATCATCGGCGTCAACGCGCGCAACCTGAAGACGCTGAAGGTCGACCGTACGACCTTCGAGCGGGTCGCCCCCGAGATCCCCGACAGCCTCGTCAAGATCGCCGAGTCCGGTGTCCGCGGCCCCCACGACCTCATCGCGTACGCCAACGCGGGCGCCGACGCGGTCCTGGTCGGCGAGTCCCTCGTCACCGGCCGCGACCCGAAGACCGCCGTCTCCGACCTGGTCGCGGCAGGCGCCCACCCGGCCCTGCGGCACGGACGGGACTGACCCGCAGGTGGCCGCCCCGACCCTCGCCCCCGCCGTACCCCGTCCGGGCCTTCGCCCCGACGGCGTACCGGCGCGCGCGGGGTCGGCCGCTCCGGCGTCGGCCGGCGCGCTCCCACGGGCGAGGACCGGATCGCCCGGGCCCGCGGCGCGCGGCGAGGGCCCGCTGCCGCCCGTCGCGCACCCTTCGCTCCCCGGGGACCCGTACGCCGGGCGCCTCGGCGTGCCCGCCGCCGCCGTGCTTCCCGTGCTTTCGGCGGCCCGTGATCCCTACGCCCGACTCGCCCGCGGCTGCCGTCCGCGCGGCTGCAGGGCACCCGCACGCCGGGTGCACGGGCGCCGGGTCCGTTACGTCATCGGCGACGAGCCGGGTCAGGTCAACGGCATGCGATGGCCCGAGCGCGTACGCGCGCTCACGCCCTCCCCGCCCGGTCACTCTCACAGGTGAACCGGGCCTGATCCCCTCGGCCCCGCGCCGGACCGGTCACCGTGTGTGTGAACCGGGCCGCGTCCACGGCCGGGCGGACCGGGCCGCGTCCCACCCCGCACCGAGACCGCGCCGGAATCCGGCACGCGGTCCCCGCGACGGCTCGTCCGTCGGGTGCGCGGGCGGACCGCGACAGGACGGGCGACGTCACCGGCGCAGGAGCCGGTGTCACTGGAGCGTGGGTGCGTCCGGTTCTCCGTGACCCTGTCCGATCCCGTGACCGGGGCTGTCGCCCCTGCGAGGTATCCGTATGCCCAGCGAGTTCTTCATTCCCGACCCCGACGGTCAAGTCCCGAGCGCCGAGGGCTACTTCGGCGCGTTCGGCGGCAAGTTCATCCCCGAGGCGCTGGTCGCCGCCGTGGACGAGGTCGCCGTCGAGTACGACAAGGCGAAGGCGGACCCCGAGTTCGCCCGCGAGCTCGACGACCTGCTCGTCCACTACACCGGACGCCCGAGCTCCCTCACCGAAGTGCCGCGCTTCGCCCGGCACGCCGGTGGCGCGCGGATCTTCCTCAAGCGCGAGGACCTGAACCACACCGGCTCGCACAAGATCAACAACGTGCTCGGCCAGGCCCTGCTCACGAAGCGGATGGGCAAGACCCGGGTCATCGCGGAGACCGGCGCCGGCCAGCACGGCGTCGCCACGGCCACCGCCTGCGCGCTCTTCGGCCTCGAATGCACCATCTACATGGGCGAGATCGACACCCAGCGCCAGGCGCTGAACGTGGCCCGGATGCGCATGCTCGGCGCCGAGGTCATCGCCGTGAAGTCCGGCTCCCGCACCCTCAAGGACGCCATCAACGAGGCGTTCCGCGACTGGGTCGCCAACGTCGACCACACGCACTACCTCTTCGGCACCGTCGCGGGACCGCACCCCTTCCCCGCCATGGTCCGCGACTTCCACCGCGTCATCGGCGTCGAGGCCCGCCGCCAGATCCTGGAGCGCGCCGGACGGCTGCCCGACGCCGCCGTCGCCTGCGTCGGCGGCGGCTCCAACGCCATCGGCCTCTTCCACGCCTTCATCCCGGACGCGGACGTACGCCTGATCGGCTGCGAGCCCGCCGGACACGGCGTGGAGACCGGCGAGCACGCGGCGACCCTGACCGCGGGCGAACCCGGCATCCTGCACGGATCACGGTCGTACGTCCTCCAGGACGAGGAGGGCCAGATCACCGAGCCCTACTCCATCTCGGCCGGACTCGACTACCCCGGCATCGGCCCGGAGCACTCCTACCTCAAGGACAGCGGCCGCGCCGAGTACCGCGCGGTCACCGACGACGCGGCGATGCAGGCCCTGCGGCTGCTCTCCCGCACCGAGGGCATCATCCCGGCCATCGAGAGCGCCCACGCTCTCGCCGGAGCCCTGGAGGTCGGCAGGGAGCTGGGCAAGGACGGGCTGATCGTCATCAACCTGTCCGGGCGCGGCGACAAGGACATGGACACGGCCGCCCGCTACTTCGGCCTCTACGAGAACGGCGTGGACGCGATCGTCGCCGCCGACGCCGACAGCGAGAACGCCGAGATCGAGGGGGACGCCAAGTGAGCGGCAACATCCAGCTGTTGAGCGACACCCTCGCGGGCGCGAAGGCGGAGGGGCGGTCCGCCCTCATCGCCTATCTGCCGGCCGGCTTCCCGACCGTCGACGGCGGCATCGCGGCGATCAAGGCCGTCTTCGAGGGCGGCGCCGACGTCGTCGAGGTCGGGCTGCCGCACAGCGACCCCGTCCTCGACGGCCCCGTCATCCAGACCGCCGACGACATCGCCCTGCGCGGCGGCGTCAGGATCGCGGACGTCATGCGGACCGTCCGGGAAGCCTTCGAGGCCACCGGCAAGCCCGTCCTCGTGATGACGTACTGGAACCCGATCGACCGCTACGGCGTCGAGCGCTTCACGGCCGAGCTCGCCGAGGCGGGCGGCGCGGGCTGCATCCTGCCCGACCTGCCCGTCCAGGAGTCGGCCCTGTGGAGGGAGCACGCCGAGAAGCACGGCCTCGCGACCGTCTTCGTCGTCGCGCCGAGCAGCAAGGACGCCCGCCTCGCCGAGATCACCGCGGCCGGCAGCGGCTTCGTGTACGCGGCCTCGCTGATGGGGGTCACCGGAACCCGGGAGTCGGTCGGGAACCAGGCCCAGGACCTGGTGGCCCGCACCAAGGCCACCACCGAGCTGCCCGTCTGCGTCGGCCTCGGCGTCTCCAACGCCACCCAGGCCGCCGAGGTGGCCGGCTTCGCGGACGGCGTGATCGTCGGTTCGGCGTTCGTCAAGCGGATGCTGGACGCGCCGGACGAGGCGGCCGGCCTCGAAGCCGTACGGGAACTCGCGGCCGACCTCGCGAAGGGTGTGCGCACAACGGTGTGACGCGACGGAGCGGATCCGTGCGGCGACGACCGGCGGATCCGTGCGAAACAGACAATCCGCTCACTCGAACGAGTGGACCTCGGTCCGGGGAGGCGCGCTGCGCCTCCCCGGTTCGTTCTGCCGGATGTGAGCGAGAAGAACCGTGACGGAAAGCGCAACGCCCGCGAGCGGCTGGCGGTCGAGCGAGAGAAGCAGAAGGCCGCGGACAAGCGCCGCCGGGCGCTGATCGTGGGGGCGTCGGTGATCTGCGTCCTCGGCCTGGCCGCCGTGATCGGCGTGGTGGCCGCCAACTCGGGCAAGGACAAGAAGAGCGACACCTCGGGTCCGGTCGTGTCGCCCTCGGGCGCCACCGGCAAGGACAGTCTCGCGATCCCCGTCGGCAAGGACGGCGCCAAGTCGACCCTGACGGTGTGGGAGGACTTCCGCTGCCCGGCCTGCCAGGCCTTCGAGACGGCCTACCGTCCGACGATCCAGGAACTGACCGACGCCGGGAAGCTGCGCGTCGAGTATCACCTCGTCACCCTGATCGACGGGAACATGGGCGGCAGCGGCTCCCTCAAGGCCGCCAACGCCGCCGCGTGCGCCCAGGACGCCGGGAAGTTCCGCGCCTACCACGACGTGCTGTACGAGAACCAGCCCAAGGAGACCGACGACGCCTTCGCCGACAACGCCAAGCTCATCGAGCTCGCCGGCAAGGTCGACGGCCTGGACACCCCGGCCTTCCGCGCCTGCGTCAACGACGGCACGCACGACGCCTGGGTCCGGAAGTCGCAGGCGGCGTTCCAGGCCGGCGGTTTCTCGGGCACCCCGACCGTGCTCCTGGGCGGCAAGAACATCTACGCGGACCAGACGATGACCCCCGCCAAGCTCAAGCAGATGGTGGAAGAGGCCAACAAGGGCTGAGCCGCTCCCGCGGCCCCGGTGCCCCCGTCCTCCACCGGCCGGGGGCACCGCACGTTATGGACCCGTTGCGGGGCTGCCCGCCGTGGGCGGCGTCCGGCACGGTAGCGTCGACCTTGCCATGGAACTTGCCTACATTCCCAGCCCGTCGCACGGTGTGCTGCACCTCGGCCCCATTCCGTTGCGCGGCTACGCGTTCTGCATCATCATCGGCGTCTTTCTGGCCGTCTGGCTCGGAAACAAGCGCTGGATCGCCCGGGGAGGGCGGGCCGGCACGGTGGCCGACATCGCGGTCTGGGCCGTCCCCTTCGGCCTCGTCGGCGGCCGGCTCTACCACGTGATCACGGACTACGAGCTGTATTTCAGCGAGGGCCGTGACTGGGTGGACGCCTTCAAGATCTGGCAGGGCGGGCTCGGTATCTGGGGCGCCATCGCCCTCGGTGCGCTGGGCGCCTGGATCGGCTGCCGCCGCCGCGGTATCCCGCTGCCCGCCTGGGCCGACGCCGTGGCACCCGGCATCGCCTTCGCCCAGGCGTCCGGGCGCTGGGGCAACTGGTTCAACCAGGAGCTGTACGGCAGGGCCACGGACCTCCCGTGGGCGCTGCACATCACGTCCTCCACGGACGGCCGTGTCCCCGGCTACTACCACCCGACCTTCCTGTACGAGTCCCTGTGGTGCGTCGGCGTCGGTTTCCTGGTCATCTGGGCCGACCGCCGCTTCAAGCTCGGCCACGGGCGCGCCTTCGCCCTGTACGTCGCCGCCTACTGCGTCGGCCGCGGCTGGATCGAGTACATGCGGGTCGACGACGCCCACCACATCCTGGGTCTGCGTCTGAACGACTGGACCGCGATCGTGGTCTTCCTCCTCGCGGTGGTCTACATCGTGATCTCGTCCCGGCTGCGTCCGGGCCGGGAGGAGGTCGTGGAGCCGCGCGCCGAGGAGGACGCGCCGGCCGTCGAGGGCGACGAGACCGCGTCCGCCGAGGACGCGGCCGACAAGGCCGAGGACAAGTCCGAGGGCGAGGCCGGGGACGAGACCGGGACCGTCGGCAAGGACAAGGGCAAGTCCGAGGTCGAGGACGGGACCGGCGACGACCCGGTCGATCTCGGCAAGGAGACCGTCGGCGAGTCCGCCGCGACCGTCGACTCCGCCACGTCCAGCGACTCCGCCAAGCCCGCTTCCGCGCGGGAGTCCGAGGAGGACTCCGAGGACGGGTCCGGTGCCGCGTCCGTGGCGCGGGACGAGGCCGGGTCGGCCAAGAAGGGCTGAGTCCTCCCCGTACCCGCACGTACACGCAAAGGGGGCGCCGCGTCCGGGACGCGGCGCCCCCTTCGTGTCGCCCTGGGCCGGCCGCGCTGGGCCGCTTGCCCAGGCCCGTGGTCTCAGGTCAGGCGCTGGGCGAGGGCGAGGATGCGGCGGGCGCCCGTGACCACCGCCGCGTCGACGAAGCGGCCGTCCGGCAGGGCCTGCGCGCCCGGATCCGCGGCGGCCGCCCGGATGACGGCCTCGGCGGAATCGACCTCGGCCGGAGTGGGGAGGTAGGCCCGCTCGATGATGGGGAGCTGGCGGGGGTGGATCGCCGCGCGCCCGAGGAAGCCGAGGGCGCGACCCCGTGCGCAGGACGAGGCCAGGCCCTCGACGTCGCGGATGTCGGGGTAGACCGACTGGGCCGGCGGCGGCAGCCCCGCCGCCCGCGCGGCCACCACCAGGCGGGCCCGGGACCAGTCGAGGCCCGCGTCGTCACGGACGCCGAGGTCGGCCCGCAGATCGGTCTCGCCGAGCGAGACCCCGCGCAGCGCGCGATGGGACGAGGCGATGGAGTAGGCCCGCTCGATGCCCAGAGCGGTCTCCAGTAGGGCGTAGAGCGGGACGGTGCCGCCCTCCGCGGGGGTCGCGCTCTCCGCCACCCGTACGACGTCGGAGCGCGAGGTCACCTTCGGCAGCCGCAGGCCGGACAGGCCGCGCAGCGGCGAGAGCGTCTTCAGGTCGGCGTCGCAGAAGGGGCCGTCGAGGGCGTTGACCCGGACATGCACCGGGACGGGCGGCGGCTCGGCGAGCAGGTCGGCGGTGGCCGAGCGGGCGTACTCCTTGCGGTGCGGCGCGACCGCGTCCTCCAGGTCGACGAGGACGACGTCAGCGCCGGAGGCCAGTGCCTTGGCCACCACCTCGGGACGGTCACCCGGCACGTACAGCCAGGTCAGCGGCAGGAGGTCGGCGGTCACAGTGCCCCCTCCGCCCTCAGTGCCCCGATCTCGGCCGTTGTCAGGCCGAGTTCACCGAGCACGGCGTCGGTGTCCGCGCCGTGCGGGCGGCCCGCCCAGCGGATCGCACCGGGTGTGGCGGAGAGCCGGAAGAGGACGTTCTGCATGCGCAGCGGACCCAGTTCGGGGTCCTCGACGCGGGTGACCGAGTCCAGGGCCTGGTACTGGGGGTCGCTCATGATGTCCCGGACGTCCTGGACCGGCGCGATCGCCGCCTCGGCCTTCTCGAAGGCGGCGAGGACCTCGTCCCGGCCGCGCTCGGCGATCCACGCGCCGACCGCCCCGTCCAGGATGTCCGCGTGGCGTGCCCGGTCCTCGCCGGTCGCGAACCACGGCTCGTCGATCACGTCGGGGCGGCCGACCAGCCGCATCACCCGCTCGGCGATCGACTGCGCCGAGGTCGAGACCGCGACCCAGGAGCCGTCCGCCGTGCGGTAGGTGTTGCGGGGCGCGTTGTTCGCCGAGCGGTTGCCGGTGCGGGGCTGCACATGGCCGAGCTGGTCGTACCAGATCGGCTGCGGGCCGAGGACGGTCAGGATCGGCTCGATGATCGCCATGTCGATCACCTGGCCCTCGCCGGTGCGGTCGCGCGCCCGCAGCGCGGTGAGCACGGCGTACGCGGTCGTGAGGCCGGCGATCGAGTCGGCCAGGCCGAACGGCGGGAGGGTCGGCGGGGCGTCGGGTTCGCCGGTGACGGCCGCGAAGCCGCTCATGGCCTCCGCGAGCGTGCCGAAGCCGGGACGGTGCGCGTACGGGCCGAACTGGCCGAAGGCGGTGACCCGGGCGAGGATCAGCCGTGGGTTGGCCGCGGACAGCTCCGCCCATCCCAGGTCCCATTTCTCCAGGGTGCCCGGACGGAAGTTCTCGATGATCACGTCGGCGTCGGCGGCGAGCCGGAGCAGGGTCGCGCGGCCGCCGCGTTTCGACAGGTCGAGCGTGATCGTGCGCTTGTTGCGGCCGAGGATCTTCCACCACAGACCGACGCCGTCCTTCGAGGGGCCGTGACCCCGGGACGCGTCCGGCCGGGCGGGGTGTTCGATCTTGACGACCTCCGCGCCGAAGTCGCCGAGCATGGTGGCGGCGAGTGGCCCGGCGAACAGGGTCGCGAGATCGAGGACGCGCAGGCCGGCGAGGGAGCCGCCCTCGCTGGGCCCGCTCATGCGCCGGCCTGGGTGTCGATCTCGGAGCGGTACGGCATCGAGGACGTCGCCCCGTGCCGCTGCACCGACACCGAGGCGGCCGCCGACGCCCACACCATGGCCTCCGACATCTCCCGGCCCTCCGCGAGCGCCACCGCCAGGGTGCCGACGAAGGTGTCCCCCGCCGCGGTGGAGTCGACGGCGGTCACCTTGGGCGCGGGCACCGCGATGGTTTTCGCGCCCCGGGTCGCGTACAGGCTGCCCTCGGCGCCCAGGGTGACGACGACCTCCGGGACCTGTTCGAGGAGCGCCGCGGCGGCCCCGCGCGGGTCGGTGAAGCCGGTGAGCGCGGCGGCCTCGTGCTGATTGGGCACCAACAGGTCGATGGTGGAGAGTAGTTGGGGCGACAGGAACTGGGCGGGGGCCGGGGTCAGGATCGTACGGACGCCGTGTCTGCGGGCGGCCTCGGCGCCGGAGAGCACGGCCTCCAGCGGGATCTCGAGCTGGAGGAGCAGCGCGTCGGCGCTGGCGATGAGGCCCTCGTCGCCGGGGGCCAGGCAGGTGACGGTGCCGTTGGCGCCGGGGATGACGACGATCGCGTTGCCGCCCTCGTCGTCCACCACGATGTGAGCGGTGCCCGACGGGCCCTCGGTGGTGCGCAGATGGTCGGTGTTCACGCCGAAGTGCTCCAGTGTGGAGCGGAGCTGGCTGCCGAAGGAGTCGGCGCCCACCGCGCCGATCAGCGATACGTCGGCGCCCGCGTGCGCGGCGGCCACCGCCTGGTTCGCGCCCTTGCCGCCGGGGACCGTGCGGAACTCCCGTCCCGTCACGGTCTCTCCGCGCTGCGGGGCCTTGGCGACATACGCGACGAGGTCCATGTTCGTGCTGCCGAGCACGGCGATATGGGTCATGGGCGAACGGTCTCCCGTTGTGTGAGGTGGGCGAGGGCGTCGAAGCCGATGCCGTTGAAGTCGGCGACGGAGGTGGCGAGCCGGTTCTTGAGGGGGCCCGTGAAGTGGTCGGGCAGAGCGGCGGGGTCGCCCGTGAGGAGGCCGGCGATGCTTCCGGCCGTCGCCCCGTTCGAGTCGGTGTCCAGACCGCCGGACACCGCCCGGCAGACGGAGCCGCCGAAGTCGCCGTCCGCGTGGGTGAGGGCGGCGGTGATCAGCGCGGTGTTGGGGACGGCGTGGACCCAGTGGCAGCCGCGGTGGGTGGCGTGCAGTTCGTCCACGACCGTGTCGAAGTCCGGTGTCGTACGGGCCAGGCGGACGGCGTGGCGGACCGCCCGGGCCAGCCGGGAGCCGGGCGGGACCACTCTCAGTCCGGTGCGCAGGCAGGCGTGGACGTCGCGGGTCGCGCCGGCCGCCTCCGCGATGGCGGCGGCGGTGAACATCGCCGCGTAGACGCCGTTGGCCGTGTGGGTGAGGGCGGCGTCGCGGTACGCCTGCTCCGCGGCCCCCGCCGGGTCGCCGGGGTTGGTCCAGCCGTGCACGTCCGCGCGGATCAGGGCGCCGATCCACTCGCGGAACGGGTTGTGGTGGCGGGCGGTGTCCGGGGGCTCGACCCCGCCGAGGAGGTTGCGGTACGCGACGCGCTCGGCGGTGAAGGTGCGGCCGGCGGGGAGTTCGTCGAGCCAGAGGCGGGCCACGTCCGCGGTGGTGAAGTCCCGGCCGTACCGCTGGAGCAACAGCAGGTTCAGGAGCGGGTAGTTGAGGTCGTCGTCCTCCGGCATGCCATCGATGTTCTCGGCCAGGGAGGTGGCGGCGGAGCGCCGGTTCCAGGGGTGGGCGTCCAGCAGGTCCCGCGGTACACCCCGCGCGGTGAACCAGGTGCGCAGGGGCCGGTTGCCGGAGGCTTCGGCCAGGGCCCGGATCGCTTCCAGGGGGAGTTTCTCCACGGGTTTGCCGAGCAGGCAACCGACGGCCCGCCCGAGCCAGGCCGCCTCCAGGCGGGCCGGGCCGGGAGCGGGCAGGGGCGCGTACCGCGGGGGCGGCCAGTCGGGGCACTGGGCCTTGATCAGTGCCAGATCCGTCGGTTCGTCGTCGGCCAGCCTGCCCGGCAGGGCGGCGAGTTCGTCGAGGAGCCCGGCGGCCAGCCGGCGCAGGGACGGCGAGGCCGGGGCCGCCGACGCGCCCGCGCGCAGCGGGGCGGTCCGGCCGCCCGCCGCGTACCAGCGGGCGGCGACGTCCGCCGGGTCCCGGCCGTCCTGCACGGCCTGGTGGAGCTCGTGCCCGAGGAGGTCCTCGGGCTGCACCCAGGTCAGCCGGAGCACGGTGTTCCCGCCAGCGCGGTGTACGCCGCCTCGTGGGCCCGGCGGCGGTGGACGTCACGGTCGAAGATCTCCCGGGTCACCTCGGCCAGCGTACGCGCGGGGGCGTCGAGGTCGAGGCGGCTGGACTCGGCCACCGTCTTGGCCCAGTCGTGCGGGACCTCGGAGCCGAGCGCGCCCGCGAGGGCTCCGGCCATGGTGGCGATGGAGTCGCAGTCGCGCCCGTAGTTGACCGAACCGAGGACCGCGTGCCGGAAGTCGCCGCCGGACACCAGCAACATGCCCAGCGCGACGGGGAGTTCCTCGATGGAGTGGAGACGTGAGGGGCGGCGGGCGCCGAGCGAGGGGGAGCGGTAGTCGGGGCCGACGGTGTCGAAGGGGGCCACCGCCCGGCGCAGCGGGACGAGCGCCGACTCGAAGTCCGTGTGGTGCGAGGCGACTTCGCAGACCGCCTCGACGGCGGCGCGGGTGCCGTCCTTGGCCAGGGCCAGAGCCGCGGCGACGACCGAGGCGGGGGTCGCGCCGGGGGTGCAGGCCGCCGCCACGGCCGCCGCGAAGACACCCGCGGCCTCGCGGCCGTACGAGGACTGGTGGGCGCCCGCGATGTCGAGCGCCTCGGCGTACGCGCCCGCCGGGTTCGCCGCGTTGACGAGTCCGACCGGGGCCATGTACATCGCGGCACCGCAGTTGACGATGTTGCCCGTGCCGGCCTCCCGGGGGTCGACGTGGCCGTAGTGGAGGCGGGCGACCAGCCATTTCTCGGCGAGGAAGATCCGCTGGAGGGGGAGGGCCTCGGCCTCCAGTTCCGGGATCCAGCGGGGGGTTGTCATCAGGTCGGGGACGAGGTGCCCGGCGACCGCGTAGGCGTCGAGGTGGTCGCGGACTTCCGCGTACACCCGTACCAGCGCATGGGTCATCAGGGTGTCGTCGGTGACGTGTCCGTCGCCCTTGTGGTACGGGGCGATGGGGCGGGCGGTGGGCCAGGCGTCGCCGTTCCAGGGGCCGACGACGCCGTGCACGCGGCCGCCGTGGCGTTCGGCGATCTGCTCCGGGGAGTACCCCTCGACGGGTCCGCCGAGGGCGTCGCCGACGGCGGCTCCGACGAGGGCTCCGGTGATCCGTTCGTCGAGGGTTCCCGTTCCTTCTCCTTTGGGCGTCATGCCCGAATCATCCCTCTGGGGCGGCCAGTTCCGGGGAATCGAGCGGGTCGGCGAGTCCTGTCGCCTCCAGGAGTTCGGCGAGCCCGATGAGATCCGTGCCGGTCAGCCGGGGGAGCGCGCATCCGGACAGAGTGCGGCAGGCGTCGCGCCAGGAGGAGGGGATCGCGGCGGCGCCGCCGAGCGCCCCGGTGAGCGCTCCGGCCAGGGCGGGGGCCGAGTCGGCGACCCGGGAGAGGCAGGCGGCGGCCGGTACGGCCTCGGCGATGCGGCCGCGCGCGGCCAGCGCCAGGGCCAGGGCGACGGGGACGGTCTCGGCGGCCGCGATCCCGTAGCTGTAGACGTGGTCGACGATCCGGTGCTCGAGCAGGGGGACCAGCGCGAAGGTGCTCTCGCTGCCCTGGGCCAGCGCGAGGGCGTCGCGGGCGTTGCGGCCGATCTCCGTGGCGGCGGGCAGTTCGGTGAGAGCCGCCTCCACACAGGTGCCGACGTCGTGGCCGGCGAGGGCGAGCGCCACGGCGGCGGCCATGGCGCGGGCGCCGTGCACCCCGTCGCCGTCCTGGGTGTAGCGGGCGTCGAACTCGGCGAGTTCCGCGGCGAGTCGGGGGTCTCCCGGGTGTGCCACGGCGAGCACGCAGGCCCGTACGCAGGCCGCGTCGTCGAAGTAGTGGGGGTTGTCGTGGCCGGTGGCGGGCGGGCGCAGACCGGTGGCGAGGTTGCCGAGTCCGGCCCGCACCGAGATCCGGGCGCGCAGCGGGAGCAGGGCGGACTCGACCTCGGGGGCCCGGTCCGCGGCGGCGGCGACCTCGCTGGCGACGGCGTTCCAGGACAGGTCGATGGACGCGCGCATCCTGCGGCTCAGGCTCAGGTCGCCGAGCGCGCCGGTCTCCCCGGCCCGCAGGACGGCCTCCGCCGCGAACGCCGCCCACTCGGCGTCGTCCGACGGGCCGAGCCGCAGTGGTTCCGGCGGCTGGTTCAGGGCGATCGGCACGGGCAGGGTGGTCGTCGCGTTCTGCTCCGCGAAGGTGTCCAGCTCGCGGGTCAGCCGCCGGGTCCACTCGGGCATCCGCGCGGCCCGGTGCCGCGCGGCGGGCCACCCGGCGGCATCCCCGGCGGCCAGCCCGAGCAGCAGTCCCTCGATCCGGCGCACACCTGCTTCCCCGGGCGCCCCGGCCGGTGAGCCCCCGGCCTCCCGGACCACGGGGGCGGCCGGCGCGGGGGCGCCCGGCTCCGCGGCCCGGCGGTCCGCCGGATCGCCCCCTCCGAGCAGCGCCCCGGCGCGTACGGCACCGGCGAGGACACCCCCGGCGACAGCCACGGCCTTCGCCCCGGCGGCGAGCACCACGGGCTCCGCCCGCCCGGCGGGTGGCGCGGGGTCGGCGTGGGGCGTTCGGGCCGGTTCGTCGGCTGATGCCGGGGTGGGCGTGTTCTCCGGGGGCGTCGCCGGTGTCGCGCCCTCGGCCGGTGCCGGGGCGCGGTCGTCTCCGGCCGGGCCGGGGCTCATGACCGCGCCTCGTCGTCGTCGCGGCCGGTGGACGCGCGCCTGTCCGCGTCCGGCGACCGGACCGCGTACCCGGGTTCCGGCGTGGGCGGTACGCGGCCCCCCGCGCCCCACTTCTCCTCGTGCTCCGGGGTCAGCAGTTCCGCGACGTCCAGGATGTGGTGGCCCTCCATGGAGGGCAGGCAGCTCCCGCGGGCCGGTCCGATGGCCGCCGCCCACTCGGCGGGGACCGAGGACATCCCCCGGGTCGCGCCGGCCAGCGCCCCGGCCACCGCGGCCGTCGTGTCGGCGTCGCGTCCCATGTTCACGGCGGTCAGGACCGACTCGGTGAACTCTCCGTCCGCCGCCGCGTAGGCGCCGAAGGCGAGGGCCACGGCCTCGGGGGCCAGGTCGGTCCACGGGTAGCCGCCGATCACGACCGCGGAACGCACCGCGCGTTCGCCGCGGTGCGCCACCGCGACCGCGCGGCGCAGCGAGCGGGCCGTCCAGGAGTCGTCCGGGACGACGGCCAGGGCGGAGGCGACGACCGTGGCGGTGGAGGCGCCCGCCATCGCGGCGGCGACCCCCGCCGCGACGGCCTGCCCGCCGTAGATGCCCTCGCCCTCGTGGCTCACCGAGCCGTCGATCGCCACGAGCCGGGCCGCCTCGGCGGGCCGGCCGGCGGCGAAGACGCCGAAGGGCGCCGCGCGCATGGCCAGACCGTCGCTCCAGGCGTGCCGGTGCTGGGCGGAGATGGGCGCCGCGAGCCCCCGGCGCAGGTTCTCCAGCGTGCCGCGCTCGCTGAACCCGGCGCCGCGGAACGGCCCCTCGTCGCGGTCCGCGATCCACTGGTGCCAGGCCGATTCGACGTGCGCCACGGTCAGCGCCGAGCCGTGCCGGGCCAGCAGCAGTCCCGAGAAGATCGCGTACTCGGTGTCGTCCGTCCCGGCCGGATGTTCGGCGACGTACCCGGTGATCCGGCCCCACCGGGCGCGGATCTCCGACGGCTTCATGTTCTCGGCGGGTGCGCCCAGCGCGTCCCCGACGGCGAGTCCGAGCAGTGCGCCGCGTGCCCGGTCACGGAGAGCGGCGGCGCTCCCGGGTGCCGGGGCCGAGGGAATGCAGGCGATGGAAGCCATACGTGCTTCTCCTCTCAGGGCCCCTGCCGGCGCGCGGAATGCGGCGCGCGGAACCCTTTGCGGATCTGTCCCACCTTGGCGGTTGACAGGAGCCTCATGGGCTCCACTGTCACCCGGTCGACATATGTGCATGACATGCCACGGATGAGCGTCGAAGGGTAAAACCGCAGGTTAGCCCAGCCTTTCCTTGCTGGCGGCGGGGAATTTCTCGGCGTACTTTTGGGGTTGTCGAAAAGTGGAAGCAGTCCAATCAGGCTCTCAGGGGGACGAGTATGGCGATCATCGAGACCGAGGCGGCGCTGCATGTGGCGCACCGCGACAACCACACCCACCGCGACGTCAACGGCGGATGGCTGCGCCCGGCGGTGTTCGGCGCCATGGACGGCCTGGTCTCCAACCTCGCCCTGATGACCGGCGTCGCCGGCGGCTCCGTGTCCCAGCAGACGATCGTCATCACCGGACTCGCGGGCCTCGCCGCCGGAGCCTTCTCCATGGCCGCCGGCGAGTACACCTCCGTCGCCTCGCAGCGTGAGCTCGTCGAGGCCGAACTCGACGTCGAGCGGCGCGAACTGCGCAAGCACCCCAAGGACGAGGAGCGCGAGCTGGCCGCGCTCTACGAGGCCCGCGGCGTCGAGGCGTCCCTGGCCCGCGAGGTCGCCCGGCAGCTCTCCCGCGATCCCGAGCAGGCCCTGGAGATCCACGCCCGCGAGGAACTCGGCATCGACCCCGGCGACCTGCCCTCCCCGGCCGTCGCCGCCGTGTCCAGCTTCGGCTCGTTCGCGCTCGGCGCCCTCCTGCCCGTACTGCCGTATCTGCTGGGCGCGACCGTGCTGTGGCCCGCGCTGCTGCTCGCCATGATCGGGCTCTTCGCGTGCGGTGCCGTCGTGGCCAAGGTGACCGCGCGGTCCTGGTGGTTCAGCGGACTGCGGCAGCTCGCTCTCGGTGGCGCCGCGGCAGGTGTGACGTACGCCCTCGGCACTTTGTTCGGCGCGGCCGTAGGATGAGGCCTCGATCACCTATGCACGGGACTGCATAAGTAATTGTTACCCGGCGGTTTCGATTCCGTGGCTGCTGGGAATGAGCCGTAAGCGCCGCGGGCAATGACGCCCGCGCCGCATCCCTCGTGCCGGACCACCACCTCCGCCGCGAACCGGACCGATGGTCATCGATCTGTCCGCTCAGGTCCCAAACCTTCCACCGCTGAAGCCCGACATCCCCGGCGCGGCTCCTATGGTGTCCGCATGTTGGAACGAAGTATCCGGTTCACGAGAACCACTCCATCATGTAACCTGCACGAAATTTTGCACCCAGCAGAGGGCCAGAGTCGTCCCTCGGCAGATGTCTCCCCAGTGCCCGAGAGCCAGGGAGACCCCCCGCCCCGACGACGACGGGAGAGCCGATGCGTACTCCGCGCCAGCCGTCCCAGCACTCCACGAACGACCAGAAGTGGTCCTTCATGGATGCTCGCCCTGCTGCGCAGGGTATGTACGACCCCCGCAACGAGCACGACGCCTGCGGCGTCGGCTTCGTGGCCACCCTCACCGGCGAGGCGAGCCATGCGCTGGTCGAGCAGGCGCTCACCGTTCTGCGCAACCTGGAACACCGCGGTGCCACCGGCTCCGAGCCCGACTCGGGTGACGGCGCCGGCATCCTGTCCCAGGTCCCGGACGCCTTCCTCCGCGAAGTGGCCGGATTCGAGCTTCCCGCAGCCGGTGCGTACGCGGTGGGCATCGCCTTCCTCCCGAACGAGGGCACGGCCAACGCCGTCTCGCAGATCGAGACGATCGCCGCCGAAGAGGGCCTCACCGTCCTCGGCTGGCGCGAGGTCCCCGTCGCCCCCGAGCTCCTCGGCGCCACCGCCCGCTCGACGATGCCGGCCTTCCGCCAGATCTTCGTCACCGACGGCGAGAACGAGGGCATCGCCCTCGACCGCAGCGCCTTCGTGCTGCGCAAGCGCGCCGAGCGCGAGGCAGGGGTCTACTTCCCCTCGCTGTCCGCCCGGACCATCGTCTACAAGGGCATGCTGACCACCGGCCAGCTCGAGCCCTTCTTCCCGGACCTGTCCGACCGCCGCTTCGCCTCCGCGATCGCGCTCGTGCACTCCCGCTTCTCCACCAACACCTTCCCGAGCTGGCCGCTCGCCCACCCGTACCGCTTCGTCGCGCACAACGGCGAGATCAACACGGTCAAGGGCAACCGCAACTGGATGGTCGCCCGCGAGTCCCAGCTCGCCTCGGACCTCTTCGGTGACAACGACAAGCTGCAGCGGATCTTCCCCGTCTGCACCCCGGACGCCTCCGACTCGGCCTCCTTCGACGAGGTGCTCGAACTCCTGCACCTCGGCGGCCGTTCGCTGCCGCACTCCGTGCTCATGATGATCCCGGAGGCGTGGGAGAACCACGACTCCATGGACCCGGCCCGGCGCGCCTTCTACCAGTTCCACTCCACGATGATGGAGCCCTGGGACGGCCCGGCCTGTGTCACCTTCACCGACGGCACCCAGGTCGGCGCGGTCCTCGACCGCAACGGACTGCGCCCCGGCCGCTACTGGGTCACCGACGAGGGCCTCGTCGTCCTCGGCTCCGAGGTCGGCGTCCTCGACATCGACCCCGCGCGGGTCGTCCGCAAGGGCCGCCTCCAGCCCGGCAAGATGTTCCTCGTCGACACCGTCGAGCACCGCATCATCGAGGACGACGAGATCAAGGCCGGCCTCGCCGCCGAGAAGCCGTACGCGGACTGGCTGGAAGCCGGCGAGATGGAGCTCTCCGACCTGCCCGAGCGTGAGCACATCGTGCACACCCACGCCTCGGTCACCCGCCGCCAGCAGACCTTCGGCTACACGGAGGAGGAGCTGCGGATCATCCTCGCGCCGATGGCCAAGGCCGCCGCCGAGCCGATCGGCTCGATGGGCACCGACTCGCCGATCGCCGCGCTCTCGCAGCGCCCGCGGCTGCTCTTCGACTACTTCACCCAGCTCTTCGCCCAGGTCACCAACCCGCCGCTGGACGCGATCCGCGAAGAGCTGGTCACCTCCCTGCGCTCCTCGCTGGGCCCGGCGAGCAACCTGCTGGACCCGACGGCCGCCTCCTGTCGCAGCGTCACCCTGCCCTTCCCGGTGATCGACAACGACGAGCTGGCCAAGCTCATCCACATCAACGCCGACGGCGACATGCCCGGCATGAAGGCCGCGACCCTGTCCGGCCTGTACCGGGTCTCCGGCGGCGGCGACACCCTCGCCGCCCGCATCGACGAGATCTGCGCCGAGGCCGACGCCGCCATCGAGAACGGCGCCCGCCTGATCGTCCTGTCGGACCGTCACTCCGACGCCGAGCACGCGCCGATCCCCTCGCTGCTGCTCACCGCGGCCGTCCACCACCACCTCATCCGCACCAAGCAGCGCACCCAGGTGGGCCTGCTGGTCGAGGCCGGAGACGTCCGCGAGGTCCACCACGTCGCCCTGCTCATCGGCTTCGGCGCCGCGGCGGTCAACCCGTACCTCGCGATGGAGTCCGTCGAGGACCTCGTCCGCGCCGACACCTTCCTGCAGGGCATCGAGGCCGAGCAGGCCATCCGCAACCTGATCTACGCGCTCGGCAAGGGCGTCCTGAAGGTCATGTCCAAGATGGGCATCTCGACCGTCGCCTCCTACCGCGGCGCCCAGGTCTTCGAGGCCGTCGGCCTGGAGAAGGCCTTCGTCGAGAAGTACTTCAACGGCACGGCCTCCAAGATCGGCGGCGCCGGCCTCGACGTCGTCGCCAAGGAGGTCGCCGCCCGGCACGCCAAGGCCTACCCCGCCTCCGGCATCGCCCCGGCGCACCGCGCCCTGGAGATCGGCGGCGAGTACCAGTGGCGCCGCGAGGGCGAGCCGCACCTGTTCGACCCGGAGACGGTCTTCCGCCTCCAGCACTCGACGCGCTCCGGCAGCTACGAGATCTTCAAGAAGTACACCGACCGCGTCAACGAGCAGTCCGAGCGCCTGATGACGCTGCGCGGCCTGTTCGGCTTCGCGTCGGACCGCCCGTCGATCTCCCTCGACGAGGTCGAGCCGGTCTCCGAGATCGTCAAGCGCTTCTCCACCGGCGCCATGTCGTACGGCTCCATCTCCAAGGAGGCGCACGAAACCCTCGCCATCGCCATGAACCAGCTCGGCGGCAAGTCGAACACCGGTGAGGGCGGCGAGGACGCGGACCGGCTGTACGACCCGGCGCGCCGCTCCAGCATCAAGCAGGTCGCCTCCGGCCGCTTCGGTGTGACCTCCGAGTACCTGGTCAACGCGGACGACATCCAGATCAAGATGGCCCAGGGCGCCAAGCCCGGCGAGGGCGGCCAGCTCCCCGGCCACAAGGTCTACCCGTGGGTGGCCAAGACCCGTCACTCGACCCCGGGTGTCGGCCTGATCTCCCCGCCGCCGCACCACGACATCTACTCCATCGAGGACCTGGCCCAGCTCATCCACGACCTCAAGAACGCCAACCCGCAGGCCCGCATCCACGTGAAGCTGGTCTCCGAGGTCGGCGTCGGCACGGTCGCGGCGGGCGTGTCCAAGGCCCACGCGGACGTCGTGCTCATCTCCGGCCACGACGGCGGAACGGGCGCCTCCCCGCTCACCTCGCTCAAGCACGCGGGCGGCCCCTGGGAGCTCGGCCTCGCCGAGACCCAGCAGACCCTGCTGCTCAACGGCCTGCGCGACCGCATCGTCGTGCAGACCGACGGCCAGCTCAAGACCGGCCGCGACGTCGTCATCGCCGCGCTGCTCGGCGCCGAGGAGTTCGGTTTCGCGACCGCGCCGCTCGTCGTCTCCGGCTGCGTCATGATGCGCGTCTGCCACCTGGACACCTGCCCGGTCGGCATCGCCACCCAGAACCCGGTGCTGCGCGACCGGTTCGCCGGCAAGGCCGAGTACATCGTCAACTTCTTCAAGTTCATCGCCGAAGAGGTCCGCGAGATCCTCGCCGAGCTCGGCTTCCGCAGCATCGAGGAGGCCGTCGGCCACGCCGAGAACCTCGACGTCGAGCGCGCCGTCACCCACTGGAAGGCGCAGGGCCTGGACCTGTCCCCGCTCTTCTACGTGCCCGAACTGCCCGAGGGCGCGGCGCTGCACCAGGTCATCGAGCAGGACCACGGCCTGGAGAAGGCGCTCGACAACGAGCTCATCAAGCTCGCCGCCGACGCGCTGGCCGCGGACTCCGCGACCGACGCCCAGCCGGTCCGGGCCCAGGTCGCGATCCGCAACATCAACCGCACCGTCGGCACCATGCTCGGCCACGAGGTGACGAAGAAGTTCGGTGGCGCGGGCCTGCCCGACGACACCATCGACATCACCTTCACCGGCTCGGCGGGCCAGTCCTTCGGCGCCTTCCTCCCGCGCGGTGTCACGCTGCGCCTGGAGGGCGACGCCAACGACTACGTCGGCAAGGGCCTCTCCGGCGGCCGTGTCGTCGTCCGCCCCGACCGGGGCGCCGACCACCTCGCCGAATACTCGACGATCGCGGGCAACACCATCGCCTACGGCGCGACCGGCGGCGAGCTGTTCCTGCGCGGCCGCACCGGCGAGCGCTTCTGCGTCCGCAACTCGGGCGCGCTGGTGGTCTCCGAGGGCGTGGGCGACCACGGCTGCGAGTACATGACCGGCGGTCACGCGGTCGTCCTCGGCGAGACGGGCCGCAACTTCGCGGCCGGCATGTCCGGCGGCGTCGCCTACGTGATCGACCTCGACCGCGACAACGTGAACGTCGCCAGCGTGGACGCCGTCGTGGAGCTCGACGACGCCGACAAGCAGTGGCTGCACGACGTCGTGCGCCGGCACGCGGAGGAGACCGGCTCGACGGTCGCCGAGAAGCTGCTCGCCGAGTGGCCCGTCGCCGTCGAGCGCTTCAGCAAGATCATCCCCAGCACGTACAAGGCAGTGCTCGCCGCCAAGGACGCCGCCGAGCGAGCCGGACTCGACGAGTCCGCGATCACCGAGAAGATGATGGAGGCGGCGACCAATGGCTGATCCCAAGGGCTTTCTGAACCACGGCCGTGAGGTCGCCAGGTCCCGGCCGGTCCAGGAGCGGCTCAAGGACTGGAACGAGGTCTACGTTCCGGGCTCGCTGCTCCCGATCATCTCCAAGCAGGCCTCGCGCTGCATGGACTGCGGCATCCCGTTCTGCCACAACGGCTGTCCGCTGGGCAACCTGATCCCCGAGTGGAACGACTACGCGTACCGCGAGGACTGGCAGGCCGCCTCCGAGCGGCTGCACGCCACGAACAACTTCCCGGAGTTCACCGGCAGGCTGTGCCCCGCGCCGTGCGAGTCCGCGTGCGTGCTGGGCATCAACCAGCCCGCCGTGACCATCAAGAACGTCGAGGTCTCGATCATCGACAAGGCGTGGGACAGCGGCTCCGTCGCGGCCCAGGCCCCCGAGCGCCTCTCCGGCAAGACCGTCGCGGTCATCGGGTCCGGCCCGGCCGGACTCGCCGCCGCCCAGCAGCTCACGAGGGCCGGTCACACGGTCGCGGTGTACGAGCGCGCCGACCGCGTCGGCGGTCTGCTCCGCTACGGCATCCCCGAGTTCAAGATGGAGAAGCGGCACATCAACCGCCGCATCGAGCAGATGCGCGCGGAGGGCACCCGCTTCCGTACGGGCATCGAGATCGGCCGCGACCTCAAGGCGACGGACCTGCGCAAGCGGTACGACGCCGTGGTCATCGCCGCCGGTGCCACGACCGCCCGTGACCTGCCCGTCCCCGGGCGGGAGCTGACCGGCATCCACCAGGCCATGGAGTTCCTGCCGCTGGCGAACAAGGTGCAGGAGGGCGACTTCGTGGCGCCCCCGATCACCGCCGAGGGCAAGCACGTCGTGGTCATCGGCGGCGGCGACACGGGCGCGGACTGCGTGGGCACCGCCCACCGTCAGGGCGCGGCCTCGGTCACGCAGCTCGAGATCATGCCGCGGCCGGGCGAGGAGCGGAACCCGGGCCAGCCCTGGCCGACGTTCCCGATGCTCTACAAGGTCACCTCCGCGCACGAGGAGGGCGGCGAGCGCGTCTACGCGGTCTCCACCACCCACTTCGAGGGCGACGAGGACGGCAACGTCCAGTGGCTGCACCTGGTCGAGGTAGAGTTCACCGGCGGCAAGCTGAACCAGAAGCCGGGCACGGAGCGCAAGATCCCCGCCCAGCTCGTGACGCTGGCGATGGGGTTCACCGGCACGGACGTCGAGAACGGCGTGGTCTCCCAGTTCGGTCTGGAGCTCGACGAGCGCGGCAACATCGCCCGCGACGCCGACTTCGCGACCAACGTTCCCGGAGTGTTCGTCGCCGGTGACGCGGGCCGCGGCCAGTCCCTCATCGTCTGGGCCATCGCGGAGGGCCGCTCGGCCGCCCGCGGTGTCGACCGCTTCCTCACCGGAGCGAGCGACCTGCCGGCCCCGATCCGCCCGACGGACCGTTCGCTGACGGTCTGACCCATGGATGCGTGACCTGACACGGTCACTCGAGAACGTCCCGCACAAAGGCGTGCGGAACACGAGACGGCGCCTGCCCCCCTGTCCCCGACCGGACGACCGGGCAGGCGCCGCCGCATGTCCGCATTCGCCCGGCGCCTACGGCACGCGGTAGGTCTCGCCGTACACCTTCCACTCCAGCGGTGTGCGCAGGCCGAGGTTGCCCTCGTCGAGGAACCGGCGCTGGGCCGTGTCGACGCGGGTGGTGTCACGGTCGGGGTCTTCGGACTTCATGGCCGCGCGGCGGATGTCCAGGAAGGTGCCGAGGTACGTCTTCTCGTCGCCGCCCTCGGACGGCGGGTCCGCCTCGCGCACGGCGCGCTCGCGCAGCCCGTAGAAGCTGTGGTCGCCGGTCCCCGGACCGTGCAGCACCATGGCGTCGTAGTAGATGAACTGGCCGAGCGTGCCGAGACCGTCGCGCTTGGCGAGCCGGACCGCGGGGTCGAAGTAGACCCGGTCGCGCTCGGAGTCCTGGGCCTCGCGGAACGCTGCGAGGCCGGCCTCGTGACGCCAGGCGGCCGGGAAGTTCGGGTCCAGGCCCTCGTGGGAGTCGGTGCCGTCGACCTCGCGCAGGGCCGGGAGATAGCGGGCGAGCCCGTTGCCCGGGTGTGCCTCGGTGTAGCGCTCGACGAGGGTGAGCAGGTCGTGGGTGCCGGTGCAGAAGCCGACGACGCCCGCCGTGTAGCCCTGGCCGTCGCCGATGTCCTCGATGTAGCCGTACGCCTCGTGCCACGTCAGCGTGGAGTTCTCGGCACTCGCCACGATCTTCTGGGCGAGTTCCTTCTTGCCGGGAGCGGCGAGGCCCGCCGGCCGCCCGGCGACGACCGTGGCGTCGGCCGTCCGCGTCAATTTGGCCTGCACGTGGGACCGGGCCGCGGGCGGCGCGCCGCTCTTGGCGTCGGCCGTGGCGTGCTCGGGCGTGGCGAGATGGACCGCCGCCGTGATCAGCACGGCGGCCAGAACGAAGAACAGACAATCCGCGCGTTTCATGCGGCACAGGGTACGCACGGCGGGCGCGCGGACAAGGCCGTTGCCGGGCCGCGCGGGCGCCGCACACGTGTGCCACGAGGCACCCGGCACGCGGGCGGCGGCTGTCGACCCGCTCCGCCACCGCGGCCGGGGCCGTGCCGGGGCCCGTCCCGGATCACGGGGTGCGGGTCACCGGGCGTGGGTCACGGCCGTGGCTCGTGCCGGGCCCTTCCCGGGCTGTGGGGAGCGGGGGCGTGGGGTCGCGGGGAGCGGGGAACGAACGGGGCGCGGGGAACCGCCGGGGCTCCGTGCCGACGTACGGGCTCCGCCGTCCGTTCCCGCGTCGGCTAGACCGCGCCTGTCCGCAGCGCCGACACCTTCAGCACCGTGAGGACCACCAGCAGGGCGAGCAGGCCCACGCAGACGGCGGCCTGGACCAGGGTCCGGCGGCGGTCGCGGGGAGCGTACGCGTAGGCCGCGGTCACGAGTCCGCCCGCGAGCAGCCCGCCCAGATGCCCCTGCCAGGACGTGAGCCCCGCCGAGATCAGGAGCCAGATCAGCAGGCCCGCCATGAACCGGTTGACACCGGCCATGTCCGCGCCGACGCGGCGGGCCATCACGTAGTAGGCGGCGCTGATGCCGAAGATCGCGCCGGACGCGCCGATCGTCTGCACCTCCGGCGCGATCAGCAGCACGAGGACCGAGCCGCCGAGCGCCGACAGCAGATACAGCGCGAGGTAGCGGACCCGGCCGAGCTGGGCCTCGACGATCCGGCCGATGTTCCACAGCGCGAACATGTTCATCACGATGTGGGCGATCCCGAACGTGCCCTCCGTGGGCGGCAGATGGAGGAACACGCCGGTCAGCAGCCGGTACCACTCCCCGTCGACGAGGCCCTCCGCGTGGAAGGACGAGGGGTACGGGAAGTCCCAGAGGTAGTGGCCACCCTCCGAGTCCGTGAGACCCGCGCCGAGCATCGCGAACCGGTCCACGACCGAGGAGCGCAGCAGCTCGGCCACATAGGCCAGCACGTTCAGGCCGATGAGGACGTACGTCACCGCCGGGACCGTCGATATCCGGCCGCCGAACGCCGTGCGGGCCTGCCGGACGGACCGCGCGCCCTCCTTCACGCACTCCACGCACTGGTGACCGACGGCCGCCTCACGCATGCAGCTCGGACATATGTAGCGGTCGCAACGGGTGCAGCGCACATGCGACTCCACCTTGGGGTGGCGGTAGCAGGTGGTGACGGCGGACTCGGACTCCACGGCCGGCTCCTAGGAACGCACGGGTACAGGGGGAAGGTGAGCCGGTGGGGGCGGCGGTGATCAAACTATCCAACCCCCCGGCCCGCGGGGAACGGCAGGGCCACGATCCGGCCCGCCGTGGAGGTACCCCCGTGCCCGCGCTCCGGAGCGGCCGGGACGGTGCCGGGACGGTCACGTAATCTCGGCGTTCCGCAGTCCTCGTGCGACGGGAGTCCGCATGGCCGGAATCAGCCTCACCAAGATCGAGGAGACCGCGCCCGCGCTGGTGGGTCCCTACAAGAGCGCCGGAGTCAGTCTCACCCGGCACGGACTGAGCGGCCAACGGGCCGCCGTGTACCTGGTGGTGGACTACTCGGGGTCGATGAAGCCGTACTACGACGACGGCAGTGTGCAGGCACTCGCCGACCGGGTGCTCGGCCTGTCCGCCCACCTCGACGACGACGGCATCGTCCCCGTCGTCTTCTTCTCCACGGACGTCGACGCGGTCACCGACATCGCGCTCGACAACCACCCGGGGCGGATCGAACGGATCGCGGCGGGGCTCGGACACATGGGCAGGACCAGCTACCACCTCGCCATGGACGCCGTCATCGACCACTACCTCGACAGCGGTTCCGACGCCCCGGCCCTCGTCGTCTTCCAGACCGACGGAGGACCCATCAACAAGCTCGCCGCCGAACGGTATGTGTGCAAGGCCGCCAGACTGCCCATGTTCTGGCAGTTCATCGGGTTCGGCGACCGGGGCAGCAGACAGTTCGACTTCCTGCGCAAACTCGACGAACTGGCCGTGCCGCACAAGCGGGTCGTCGACAACGCGGGCTTCTTCCACGCCGGTTCGGATCCGCGCCGGGTGAGCGACGGGGAGCTGTACGACCGGCTGGTCGCGGAGTTCCCGCGGTGGCTGGCGGCGGCACGCGCCCGCGGAATCCTGGCCTGACCCGCCCGCGCCCGCCCGGCCGGGGCAGGGACACCGCCCGCCCCGCCCGGTCCGCCCCAACAGCCCGCCCATGACGCCCCGTTGGCTTGGAACGACCGACGTGCCACCCTGGTGGGCCGAGGGGAGCGGCGAATGGGCGCACGAGAGATCGACTCCGGCGGGACCGCGGGGAGTTCGGCGAACGGAGCACCCGGGAGCGCGACATCGGGGACTCCGGGCGACACGACCGTACGGGCCCGGCGCGCACCGGAGACCGGTAAGGGGGAGCGGCTCGCCGACTGGGCCGACGGACGCCTCGGCGTCTACTCCCTGGCCAAGGCCAACATGCGCAAGGTCTTCCCGGACCACTGGTCGTTCATGCTGGGCGAGGTCTGCCTCTACAGCTTCCTCGTCCTGATCCTCACCGGCGTCTATCTCACCCTGTTCTTCGAACCGAGCGGCGTCGAGGTCGTCTACCACGGCTCCTACGGGCCGCTGAACGGCATCGTCATGACCCGGGCGTACGAGTCCACGCTCGACATCAGCTTCGACGTGCGCGGCGGGCTGCTGATCCGCCAGATCCACCACTGGGCCGCGCTCGTCTTCCTCGCCGGGATGCTCGTGCACATGATGCGGGTGTTCTTCACCGGAGCGTTCCGCAAGCCGCGCGAGGTCAACTGGCTGTTCGGCTGGACCCTGCTGATGCTCGGCCTCATCACCGGACTGACCGGCTACTCGCTCCCCGACGACCTGCTCTCCGGCACCGGCGTCCGCTTCGCCGACGGCGCCATCCTGTCGGTCCCCGTCGTGGGGACGTACCTCTCCTTCTTCCTCTTCGGCGGGGAGTTCCCCGGGCACGACATCATCCCGAGGTTCTTCCCCATCCACGTCCTGCTGCTGCCGGGCATCATGCTGGGACTGGTCGTCGCCCATCTGATCCTGGTCTTCCACCACAAGCACACGCAGTACCCGGGGCCCGGAAAGGACCAGAAGTCGGTCGTCGGCATGCCCTTCATGCCCGTCTACATGGCCAAGGCCGGCGGGTTCTTCTTCCTGGTCTTCGGCGTCCTGGCGATCATGGGAGCGATCGCCACCATCAACCCGGTGTGGGCGTTCGGGCCCTACCGCCCCGACCTGGTCACCACCGGCGCCCAGCCCGACTGGTACCTCGGCTTCTCCGAAGGGCTCATCCGCGTGATGCCGGGATGGGAGATCAACGCCTTCGGCCACACCCTCCAGCTCGGCGTCTTCATCCCCTTCTCGCTCTTCCCGCTCATCATGGCCGCCATCGCCGCCTACCCCTTCATCGAGGCCTGGGTCACCGGCGACCGGCGCGAGCACCACATCCTGGACCGGCCGCGCAACGTGCCCACCCGCACCGCGCTCGGCGTCGCCTGGCTGACCCTGTACGCCGTCCTGCTCGTCGGCGGGGGCAACGACCTGTGGGCCATCCAGTTCCATCTGTCGATCAACGCGATCACCTGGTTCGTCCGCGTCGCCGTCTTCGCCGGGCCCGCGCTCGCCTACGTCGTCACGAAACGGATCTGTCTGGGGCTGCAACGCGCCGACCGCGACCAGGTGCTGCACGGTCGCGAGACCGGCACGATCAAGATGCTGCCGCACGGCGAGTACATCGAGGTCCACGAACCGCTCGGCCGGGCCCGGCGGTTCACCCTCACCCAGCACGAACAGGCGCCGCCCTACGAGGTGGGCCCGCTCGTCGACGCGAACGGCGTGGCCCGTCGCGTCGGTCCGGCCGCACGACTGCGCGCCCGGCTGGCACGCGCCCTGTACGGGCCCGGCACCAGGATCCCGAAGCCGACGGCCGAGGAGTACCGGTCGCTCACGAGCGGGGACGACCACCACCACTGAGACCGGCCAGCGCCTCGGCCCTGCACTCGGCCGGGGTGCCCCAGGCCGAACGCAGGGCGCGGGCCTTGGTGAACCACAACGACAGGTCGTACTCGGCCGTGTAGCCGATCGCGCCGTGCAACTGCAGCGCGGCCCGCGCCGTCGTGTACGCGGCCTCGCACGCCGCGACCTTCGCGGCGGCCACCTCCGCCGGTGCCATCGACAGCGCGGCCCCGAACAGCAGCGGGCGCGCGAACTCCAGGGCGATCAGCGCGTCCGCGAGCCGGTGCTTGACCGCCTGGAACGAACCGACGGGCACCCCGAACTGGGTCCGCCGGCCGACGTACTCGACGGTACGGCCGAGGAGCGCGAGGCCCACCCCGAGAGCCTGGGCGGCCGTGGCGAGCCGGGCCCAGACCAGCGCCCGCGCCGTGGCACCCTCGACGCACGGGCCCGCGGCCAGGAGTTCGCCGCCGCCCTCCGGACGGGCGAGCCGGCGCGCCCCGTCCACGGACGCCCGCACCGGCCCGTGACCGGGCGCGAGCCGCAGCCCGTCACCGTCCACCACGAGCGACACCGTCGCCGCGTCCGCGTCGAGCGCGTAACCGCCGGACAGGGCTGCCGGGTTCGGGTCCGGCGCGTGGCCGCCGGAAGGTGGCGCCGTCGCGTCGGGCCTGTGCCCGCCGGACGGTGCCGGAGCGCCCGCCGCGGGCGCGTGGCCGTCGGGCAGGACCAGTGTGGCCAGGTACTTGCCCGAGGCGAGCCCCGGCAGCAGCCGCTCGGCCGGACCCGGCTCGCCCAGCGCGCTCAGCTCACCCAGCAGGACGGCGGCGGCGACCGTCTCCACCACCGGACCCGGAACCGCGTGCCGGCCCAGCTCCACGAAAGCGACCGCCAGTTCCACGGGAAGCGGTCCCACTCCCTCGTACGCCTCCGGGACCGCCAGCGCGAAGACGCCCGCCTCGGCCAGCCGCGACCACAGGGCCCGCCCCGGCGCGTGGTCGCCGCCCGCCCACGCACGCACCGCCGACGGCGTGTCCGCGGCCGCCAGCATCGCGTCCAGGGAGGCGGCGAAGGCGCGCTGTTCGGCGTCGAGGAGGAAGCGCATCAGCGGCGGCCCTTCGGCAGGCCGAGCAGCCGCTCGGCGATGATGTCGCGCTGGATCTCGTTGGTGCCCGCGTAGACGGGACCCGCGAGCGCGAAGACGTACCCCTCGCACCACGCGGTGTCCGCCGACTCGCCCTCGGCGCCGAGCAGATCCAGAGCCGTCTCGTGCAGCGCGATGTCGAGCTCGGACCAGAACACCTTGTTCAGGCTGGACTCCGGCCCGATGCCCTCCCCTTCGAGCAGCCGGGAGGCATGGGCGTACGCGAAGAGCTGGTAGGCGCGCGCACCGATCACCGCGTCGGCCACCCGGTCGCGCAGCGCCGAGTCCGACGGGTCGCCGTGGGCGTGCCACAGCGCGGCCAGCCGGTCCGCGGCCGCCACGAAGCGGCCCGGCGAACGCAGGGTCAGACCCCGTTCGTTGCCCGCCGTCGACATCGCCACCCGCCAGCCCTGACCCGGCTCGCCGATCACGTCCCCGTCGGGCACGAACACGTCGTCCAGGAACAGCTCCGCGAAGGCCGGCCGGCCGTCCAGGCGCCCGATCGGGCGGACCGTCACACCCGGCGCGCACAGGTCGAACATCACATACGTCAGGCCCTGGTGGCGTTTCGCCAGGCCCGGCTCACTGCGGAACAGGCCGAAGGCCCGGTCGGCGAACGCGGCCCGCGACGACCACGTCTTGTGCCCCCGCAGGAGCCAGCCGCCGTCCACGCGCACCGCGCGCGACCTCAGCGAGGCCAGGTCCGAACCCGCCTCGGGCTCGGACCAGGCCTGCGCCCAGACCACCTCACCCGTGGCCATCGGGGGCAGCACCCGCGCACGCTGCTCGGCGGTGCCGTGCTCGAACAGGGTCGGCGCCAGCAGACTGATGCCGTTCTGCCCGACCCGGCCCGGCGCGCCCGCCGCGTGATACTCCTCCTCGAACCCCAGCCAGCGCACGAGGTCCGCGTCCCGGCCGCCGTACTCCGCGGGCCACGACACCACCGACCAGCGGTCCGCGGCCAGTTCGGCCTCCCACGCGCGATGCGCCGCGAAGCCCTCCTCGGTCTCCAGGGAGGGCAGCGCGGCCGCCGGGACATGGACGTCCAGCCAGGCACGGGCCTCGGCACGGAACGCCTCGTCGGCGGGGGAGCGGGTGAGATCCATCGGCGGCACCTTCCGGCGGAGCTTCCCTAACAAGTGTTTGGTAGGTTAGCTTGGAGTCATGAGCGACGTCGAGAGCCCGGCGTACGTACCCGGCCACGGACTGCTGAAGGGCCGCACCGCCGTCATCACCGCCGCCGCGGGCGCGGGCATCGGCGGAGCCACCGCGCGCCGGTTCCTGGAGGAGGGCGCCCGCGTCCTGATCAGCGACGCCCACACCCGCCGGCTCAAGGAGACCGCCGAGACCCTGGCCGCGGAGTTCGGCCCCGCCCGGATCACCGCACTGCCCTGCGACGTGACGGCCGAGGACCAGGTCCAGGCCCTCTACGACACCGCCGAGAACCTCCACGGCCGACTGGACATCGTCGTCAACAACGCGGGCCTCGGCGGCACCTCGTCCCTCGTCGACATGACCGACGAACAGTGGTCCGCGGTCCTCGACGTGACCTTGAACGGCACCTTCCGCTGCACCCGGGCCGCCCTCAAACGACTCAAGGAACACGGCGGCGGAGGAGTCGTCGTCAACAACGCCTCCGTCGTCGGCTGGCGCGCCCAGGCCGGACAGGCCCACTACGCCGCGGCGAAAGCGGGCGTCATGGCCCTCACCCGCTGCGCCGCGATCGAGGCCGCCGCCTACGGCGTCCGCGTCAACGCCGTCTCTCCCAGCCTCGCCATGCACCCCCACCTGGTGAAGGTCACCACCCCCGAACTGCTCGAAGAGCTCACCGCCCGCGAGGCCTTCGGCCGCCACGCCGAACCCTGGGAGGTGGCCAACGTGATCGTGTTCCTCGCCTCCGGCTACTCCTCGTACCTGACCGGCGAGGTCGTGTCCGTGAGCAGCCAGCATGCGTAGGACGACAATGACCCGGTGCCTACCAAGAAGAAGCCCCAGGTGACCGCCACCCCCGAGCGCCGCCGCGAACTGCTCGGCACCGCCGCCGAGGTGTTCGCCGAACAGGGCTACAACGCCACCACCGTCCGCAAGATCGCGGACGAGGCCGGGATGCTCGCGGGCAGCCTCTACTACCACTTCGACTCCAAGGAATCGATGCTGGAGGAGATCCTGCGGACCTTCCTCGACGAGCTCTGGGACGGCTACGACACGGTCCTCGACGCCGGACTCGGCCCCCGCCAGACCCTGGAAGCCCTGGTCACCGAATCCTTCCGGGAGATCGACCGGCACCGCGCGGCCGTCGCGATCTACCAGAAGGAGGCCCGCCACCTCGCCGCACAGGAGCGCTTCGCCTTCCTCGCCGAGTCCCAGCGCAACTTCGAGAAGGCCTGGCTGAGCACCCTGGAACGCGGCGTCGGCGCCGAGGTCTTCCGCGCCGACCTCGACATCCGCCTCACCTACCGCTTCGTGCGCGACACCGTGTGGGTCGCCGCCTCCTGGTACCGGCCCGGCGGTCAGCACACCCCCGAGGAGATCGCCCGGCAGTACCTGTCGATGGTGCTCGACGGCATCTCCGTCCGCGAGGAGACGTAAGCGAACCACCCACACACCCAAGGGAGTCGTCATGGCCGAGGCCTACATCGTCGAAGCGGTCCGCACACCCGTCGGGCGACGCGGGGGAGGACTCGCCGGCGTCCACCCGGCCGACCTCGCCGCACACGTGCTCAAGGCCCTCGTCGAACGCTCCGGCGTGGACCCGGCCGCCGTCGACGACGTCGTCCTCGGCTGCCTGGACACCGTCGGACCGCAGGCCGGCGACATCGCCCGCACGAGCTGGCTCGCGGCAGGCCTGCCCGAAGAGGTCCCGGGAGTCACCGTCGACCGGCAGTGCGGCTCCTCCCAGCAGGCCGTGCACTTCGCCGCCCAGGGCGTGATGTCCGGCACCCAGGACCTCGTCGTCGCCGGCGGCGTGCAGAACATGAGCCGGATACCCATCGCCTTCGCCTCCCGCCAGGCCGCCGAACCCCTCGGCCTCACCGAAGGCCCGTTCGCGGGCAGCGAGGGCTGGCGGGCACGCTACGGCGACCGCCCCGTCAACCAGTTCCACGGCGCCGAACTCATCGCCGCGAAATGGGGCATCAGCCGCCGCGACCAGGAGGAGTTCGCCCTCCGCTCCCACCAGCGGGCGATCCGCGCCGCCGACGAGGGCCGCTTCGCCCGCGAGACCGTCGCCCTCGGCGACGTCACCGCCGACGAGGGACCACGCCGCGACACCACCCCGGAGAAGATGGCGGCGCTGAAACCCGTCGTCGACGGCGGCACCATCACCGCCGCCTGCTCCTCCCAGGTCTCCGACGGCGCCGCCGCGATGCTGCTCGCCTCCGAACGGGCGGTCCGCGAACACGGACTCACCCCCCGTGCCCGCATTCACCACCTCTCCGTACGCGGCGAGGACCCCATCCGGATGCTCTCGGCCCCCATCCCGGCCACCGCCCACGCCCTGAAGAAGACCGGCATGTCCCTGGCCGGCATCGACCTCGTCGAGATCAACGAGGCGTTCGCCCCGGTCGTCCTCGCCTGGCTCAAGGAGACCGGCGCCGACCCCGAGAAGGTCAACGTCAACGGCGGCGCCATCGCCCTCGGCCACCCGCTCGGCGCCACCGGCGTCCGCCTGATGACCACCCTGCTGCACGAACTGGAACGCACCGGCGGCCGGTTCGGCCTCCAGACGATGTGCGAGGGCGGCGGCCAGGCCAACGTGACGATCATCGAACGGATCTGAGAGCCCCCCGACGGGAGGGGACCGGACCCGTGCGCCCGGCAGGCCCTAAGCGGGCGGCCCGCCGCAGGCCTCGGCCCACGACGGATCCGCGCCGCCCGCCGCCGGAAGTGACCCCAGCGTCGCGTGGGCCTGCGCCATCACCCGCTCGACCAGTTCCGCGCACGACGGGAGATCCTCGATCACGCCCGCCACCTGTCCCGCCGCCATCACCCCCAGGTCCGTCCGGCCGTCCACCATCGACGCCTTCAGGAGCATCGGGGTGTTGGCGGCGAGCAGGACCTGGCTCCAGGTCAGATCCCTGCCGTGTCTCATGGCGAGACCGTCACGGATCATCCGGGACCAGGGGAGCCCGGACAGACGCCGGAACCCGGCGGCCCGGCGCACCGCCCGGACCAGCGCCCCGGCGCGCCCCGCCCCCTCCAGCGCGTCGACGAGCTCACTGCGCAGCATGCGGTGCGGCAGCCCGTCCACGGCCGTCGTCACGGTCACATCCCTCACCGTCGCCGCCAGATACCTCGCCTTCACCGCGTCGGGCACGGTCGAGTCCGAGGTCAGCAGGAACCGCGTGCCCATCGCTATGCCCGCCGCCCCGTAGGCCAGCGCCGCCACCAGACCCCGCCCGTCGTGGAAGCCGCCCGCCGCCACCACCGGGATGTCCACGGCGTCCACCACCTGGGGCAGCAGCACGCTCGTCGCCACCTCCCCGGTGTGGCCGCCGCCCTCGCCGCCCTGCACGATCACCGCGTCGGCACCCCAGGCGGCCACCTTCTCGGCGTGCCGCCGCGCCCCGACGGACGGCACGACGACCACCCCCGCCTCCTTCAGTCCGGCGATCAGCTCGCGGGACGGGGCGAGCGCGAACGACGCGACGCGCACACCCTCCTCGACGATGATCCGCACCCGGTCGCCCGCGTCCCCGGCATCCGCACGCAGATTCACCCCGAAGGGCTGGTCCGTACGGGACTTGACCTCCCTCACGGCGTCACGGAGCTGGTCGAGCGTCATCGTCGCCGAGGCCAGGATGCCGAGCGCGCCCGCGTTCGCCGTCGCCGAGACGAGACGGGGCCCGGCCACCCAGCCCATGCCGGTCTGCACGACGGGATGCCGGACACCGACGAGCCGGGTCAGCGCGGTCTCCATCAGCGCCCGCCCCCGCCCGGACCACCGGTCGAGGTGCCCCGCGGGTCGGGCACCTCGCGTTCACGCCGGCCGGCCGGGTCGATCAGCGTGCGGATCAGCTCCAGCTCCCGCGCGCTCGGCTCACGGGTGAACGGCACCTCGTCCGGGACGCTCAGCCCGAACCCCGTCGCCTCCTCGACCTGCTCGACGCTCACACCCGGGTGGACGGACGCCAGCCGCATCGAGTGGTCGGGCGTCGCGAAGTCGAGGACGGCCAGGTCGGTCACCACCCGGGGGAGACGATGGAAACGGGTGGCGCTCGGGCCTGCGGCGACGGCCCGGTCGTACCCCACCCCGCACACCATGTCGACCCGCTCCACGAACACGCGGGCCGAGTGTCTGGGGATCCAGTAACTGGTCGGATTGTTCAGGGTGTTGACCGGAGCCCCGCGCACGCCCAGCAACTGGCGCCGGGGCCGGGACCAGTCGCCGACGCACGCGATGTTCTGGTTGCCGAACCGGTCGATCTGGCTCGCGCCCATCATCACGTGCCGCCGTCCGCCGGTCACCGCCGTCAGATGTCTGCGGTACGGCAGCCAGCCCTCCGGAGTGCCGTCGAGACCGATGAGCAGTGCCTCTCCGTCGGTCAGCAGCAGATCCGGCGAGAAGGTGTACCGGGCCAGCCGGGCGCCGATCGACGGGATCAGGCCCATCGGGCTGGCGAGCACCTCTCCGTCGCCCCGCCACGCCTCGGCGCACGCGATCACGCAGTACTCGGCCCGGGTGACGCTCACGGGTCCCGCTCCTTCCGCGTTCTCCGGTCCCGCTCCCTCCGTGCTCACCGGCCCCGCTCCCTTCGTACTCACCGGTCCCGCTCCTTCCGCCAGGCCTGTACGGCGCTCTGGTAGGCGTGTTCACCGCCGCCGAGGAACCGCTCGGCGAACTCGGCGTACGGCGTGGTCGCGTACAGCTTCTGGAAGGCCTCGTCCCGTCCGTAGTCCGGGACGCACGAGGTGAAGTGCGCCCCGTTCGGCGTCTCCACCACACCGGTCACCGACGACCGCTGGAGCAGCAGCGTCTGCGGCGCCGCCTCCTTGGTCAGCTCCGCGGTGTCGACGATCCGCTCGCAGGAGACGTACGCCGCGTCCGCCGCCTCGCAGAACAGGTCGTCGAAGTACGGATCGGGGCCCAGATACTGGCCGTTGCCCGCGCGGTCCGCCCGGTTCATGTGGACCAGGGCCGCGTCCAGGCGCAGCGCCGGCATGGCGACGAGCTCCTCCCGGATCCCCGAGACCGGGTCCGGATACGGCGAAGTGACCGTCCGCAGGCTCGGATCGACCCGCATCACGTCCGAGCCGAGCCCCGCCCGCACCGGCATGAACGGCAGTCGGTTCGCCGCCGCGTGCAGCCCCCACATGAACATCGCCTCGTCCACCTCCCTCAGTTCGAACGCCCCGCGCTCGCGGGCCGCGCGGTAGTGCGGTTCGAGCGGAACGGAGTCGAGCGTCACGAAGGCGGTGACCAGTGTGCGGATCCGGCCGGCCGCGGCGAGCAGACCGACGTCCGGGCCGCCGTACGACACGACGGTCAGATCGGTGATCTCGCTGCGGAGCAACGCTCTCACCAGGGCCATCGGCTTGCGGCGCGAGCCCCAGCCGCCGATGCCGAGCGTCATCCCGCTCTCCAGCCGGCCGACGACGTCCCGCGCCGACATGGTCTTGTCGCTCACCGGGGGGCCTCCTCGCCGAAGGTGTCGCGGACGCGGGCGGCCACACCGGCGAGAGAGGCCTCGAAGGTGAAGCCCTGCTCGAAGCGGTAGCTGCGGCGCACGTCGACGGGATCGATGCCGTTGATGGCGGCCTTGGCGAGCCGGACGAGCTGCCCGTCCTTGGCCGCTATCTCGCGCGCCAGCTCCAGCGCCGCGGACCGCAGCTCCTCGCGCGGCACGACCCGCCACACCGAACCGTGGGCGTGCAGTTCGGCCGCCGTCACCGTCCGCGAGGTGTAGTACAGGACCCGCATCAGATGCTGGGGGACGAGACGGGACAGATGCGTGGCCGCCCCCAGCGCGCCGCGGTCCAGCTCGGGCAGCCCGAAGACGGCGTCCTCGCTCGCCACGATCGCGTCCGCGTTCCCCACGAGCCCGATGCCGCCGCCCAGGCAGAAACCGTGCACCGCGGCCACGACGGGCACCTCGCACTCGTACACCGCGGCGAAGGCCTCCGCGCAGCCGCGGTTCGCGCCGATCAGAGCGCCCCCGCCGGTGGGATCGCGCTGCAGCTCCTTGATGTCGACGCCCGCGTTGAACCCGCGCCCCTCCGCTCTGAGGACGACACAGCGGACCCCGGGTTCGGCGCCCGCCGCGCGCACGGCGTCGGCGAGGGCGAACCAGCCGCGCACCGGCAGCGCGTTCACCGGCGGGAAGTCGACCGTGACGACGGAAATCCCCTTTTCCGGGGACGAGGTGGAGACACCCATGGCTGCATCAGCTACCTTTCCACCAAACGTTTGTTAGGTGTGATGCGAAGCTAGCAGCGATCGCGGCCGCGCGGGAGGCCCTGTGGACAACGCGGACACCATGGACCGGCCCGGACCTGCCGCGGACCTCGGCGGCCGGACCGTCGTCGTCACCGGCGGCACCCGAGGCGTCGGGGCGGGCATCACCCGTGCCTTCGAGCGAGCCGGCGCCCACGTCGTGGTCTGCGCCCGGCGGCCGCCCGAAAACCCCCTCGGCAAAGCCGACTTCGTCCCCCTCGACGTGCGCGACGCGGCCGCGGTACGAGCCTTCTTCGACGCCCTGCCCCGGCTCGACGTCCTGGTCAACAACGCGGGCGGCGCCCCCTACCGCCCGCTGGCCGACGCGGACGCCGAGCGGCACGCCCGGGTCATCGAGCTCAACCTCGTCGCTCCCCTCACCGCGTCGATCGCGGCCCGCGACCACCTCAGACGGACCAGGGGCTCGATCGTGATGATCGGCAGCGTGAGCGGCTCACGCCCCTCGCCCGGTTCCGCCGCCTACGGCGCCGCCAAGGCGGGACTGGAGAACCTGGCCCGTTCGATGGCCGTCGAGTGGGCGCCGGAGATCCGGGTCAACACCCTGGTCGTCGGCATGGTCCGCACCGAACTCGCCCATCTGCACTACGGCGGCGAGGACGGCCTCGCCGCCGTCGCCGGCACCGTCCCGCTGGGCCGCCTCGCCCGGCCCGCCGACGTCGGCGCCGCCGCTGTCTTCCTCGCCTCCGACGCCGCCGCCTACATCAGCGGCGCCTCCCTCCTCGTCCACGGAGGCGGGGAACGGCCCGCCTTCCTCGACGCCGCCACCGCCAACAAGGACCAGTCGGGAGAGACACGATGAGCGCACGACTGCTGTGCGAGGGGCGGGTCGTGATCGTCACGGGCGCGGGCCGCGGGCTCGGCAGGGCGCACGCCCTGGCGTACGCCGCCGAGGGCGCACGGCTCGTGGTCAACGACCTCGGCGTCGGCCTCGACGGCGTCCCCGCGGCGGACAGCCCGGCCCGGCGGGTGGCCGAGGAGATCCGCGCGGCGGGCGGCGAGGCGGTGGCCCACGGCGGCGACATCGCGACGGCCGAGGGCGCCGCGTCCCTCGTCCGCGCCGCGCTGGAGACGTACGGGCGTCTCGACACCCTCGTCAACAACGCCGGATTCCTGCGCGACCGGATGCTGGTCAACCTCGACGAGGACGACTGGGACGCCGTGACGCGGGTCCACCTGAAGGGGCACTTCCTGCCGCTCAGGCAGGCGGCGGCGCACTGGCGCGCGGAGGCGAGGGCGGGCCGCTCGCCCGACGCCAGGGTCGTCAACACCAGCAGCGGCGCGGGCCTGCTCGGGTCCGTCGGTCAGGGCAACTACAGCGCCGCCAAGGCCGGCATCGTCGCGCTGACCCTGGTCGCGGCCGCCGAGATGGAGCGTTACGGCATCCAGGTCAACGCCATCGCCCCGGCCGCCCGTACCCGGATGACCGAGCGCACCTTCGCCGACACGATGGCCGCCCCCGGCAGCGGATTCGACGCCATGGACCCCGGCAACGTCTCGCCGCTGGTCGTCTGGCTCGGATCGGCGGCCAGTGCCGGGGTCACCGGCCGGGTCTTCGAGACCGAGGGCGGCCGGATCACGGTCATGGAGGGCTGGCGGCCGGGCCCGAGCGCCGACAAGGGAGCCCGCTGGACCCCGGCGGAGGCAGGCGAGACGGCCCGCGAACTGCTGACACGGGCGGGGACTCCGGGGGCGGTGTACGGGGCGCGGTAGGCGACCCGGCGGCAGGTTGCTCCGAGGCCGGTGAGTCCCGCCGGCGCCGGGGACGGGGACGGAGGTCGGCGTGCGCTGCCGGTGCCGGGGACGGCAGGGCTCGGAGTGCTGCCGGGGACCCGGTCGCGGAGGGACTTCCGGGGGCGGCGGCCTCGGTGCGGTTCCCGCCCTGGAGCCTCACGGGACCGGTGTGCGTGCTGCCGTACCGTTCCCGGAGCCGTCGGAGCCGTCGGAGCCGTCGGAGCTCAGTGGCCGGGGCGGGTCGTACTGGCCTTCAGCAGGGCGACGATCTCCGTGTGGCCGGTCTCCAGGTCGTCGCCCGCGAACGGCCTGCCCCGTTCGTCCAGGAGCCGGACCTCGACGGTGACGCCCTCGGGCGACGGATGCCGGTGGGTAACCGCCGCGTGGCCGGCGCCGTGCGTGCGGGCCAGGCCCTCCCGGAGCTCGGCCTCGACGCCGACGCCGAGCAGCCGGCGGGCCTCCGCCAGCGCCTCGCCCCGCGCGCCCGCCCCGCGCGCGAGCAGGGCCCGTACACAGCCGGCCGAGCCCCGGTGCGCGGCCGTCACCAGCGGGGGCTCGCCCGCCGGCCCCGGCAGGTCGGGGTCCGCGCCCGCCGCGAGGAGCGCCTCCGCGACGGCGGTGTGTCCTCCTCGCAGGGCCCAGGTCAGCGCGGTGAAACCGAACGCCTCCACCGTGTCCGGGTACGCCCCCGCCGCGAGCAGGGCGCGGACCACCTCCGTGTGACCGCCGCAGGCGGCCCCGCACAGGGGAGCGTCCGTGCCCAGGCTGAGCCGATCGGGCTCGGCGCCCGCCGCCAGCAGCAGCCGTACGACGGCGGGCCGGTCGCTCACCGCGGCCAGGTACAGGGCGCTCTGGCCGTCCTCGTCGACCGCCTCCGGGCTCACCCCGGCGCGCAGCAGCCGTACGACCGCGTCCTCGTCGCCCTCGTACACGGCGGGGAAGAGAAGTGCGGTCGGTTCGTTCGTGCTCATCCTTCGACCCTCGCTCGCCACCGACACGCGAGGCAAAGGCTTTCGGGGTGTTCTGCCTCACCCGGCCCGCGCCCCGGCCCGACCCTTGGCGCCACGAACGGCGCACGCGCGGGGCGGCACCCAGGGTGAGCCACCAGGGCCTGTCCGGCGCCTAGGTGTCGCACTCCAGCACCGTCCGGCACAGCGCGCACCGCGCCCGTACGCGGCCCCGCACCGGCACCCTGATGCGCTGGTGGCAGGTCGGGCACGGGAAGGAGACGCGCAGGGGTCCGCGCTCGTCGGGCGCGAAGGCGTAGGGGACGCCGGAGGGGTCGGGGGTGTGATGGTCCTGGGCGTGCCGGCGGTCCCTGGCGTAGCGGCGGCGGCCCGCCCAGCCGGCCGCGGTCAGCGGGGGCTGCCGCCCGTCGCGCAGGGCCAGTTCCATGCCCTTGGTGTAGGCGGTGAACGCCTGCGGGCTGGTGAACCACACCGAGGGGTCCTCGCCGAAGACCAGGGCGCGCTTGGCGAGGACATAGCCGAACTCCTCGGGTGTCAGATAGCCGAGCTTCTGCGAGGAGGCGCCGTCCTCACGGTAGGCGTCGAGGAGCAGCCAGCCCGCGCCGAGGTAGGCCGCGGCCGTGTCGGTGAGGATCTCGGTGTCGCGGGTGCCGGGGAACGAGAGGTCCAGGCGGTGCAGATAGACATGCATCACCTCGTGGGCGAGGGCGGCGCCGATGTCCCTGCGATGGGTGCGGAAGCGGTCGTTGAGCTCGATGAAGTACTCGGGTCCCGCGGCGAGTTCGACATGCGCCGCGTGGGTCATCTCGCGGAAGCCGATGATCATCCGGGCGTCCGGCAGCCGGTAGTGCCGCACCATCTCACGGGCGACGCGCTGGGCACCCAGATGCAGGTCGTCGACGTCGGCGAAGGCCACGTCGGCGGGCGCCACGCTGGTCGCGAAGGTGTGGACGGTGTCGTACGAGAGCCGCTTGTAGAGCGCGGTGACCGAGGCCCGCACCGTGTCCAGATGAGGGAAGCCGTGCTCGACGGGTCCGCCGTTCGCCACGCCCGCACCCCCAGAAGACGCCGGAACTCCTCTCCACTGTAGGCGGGGTTCCGCCCGGTGGCGGGGGAGCGGGGCGGGGGAGCGCGGCGGAAGGCCGCGAGTGGCCGGAATGCGGCTCTTGCCCGGCGCGGCGGCCGGTCCTCATAATCCCCACCAGCTTGGCAGGTGCATGCCATTCACGGTTCCCCGTGTATGTCCCCGTGCGCCCGCCTCGCGGACAACCCCCCACGAAAGGAAGCGCGTTGAAGTCTCTCAGGAAGTACGGCGTCATCAGAAGACTGCTCACCGTCGGCGCGATCGCACTCGCCACCGTGTCCCTCCAGCCGCTGACCGCCCACGCCGCACCCGCACCCGTCGTCGGCGGGACACGCGCCGCCCAGGGCGAATTCCCCTTCATGGTCCGCCTCTCCATGGGCTGCGGCGGCGCCCTCTACACCCAGAGCATCGTCCTGACCGCCGCGCACTGCGTGAACGGCTCCGGCACCAATACCTCCATCACCGCCACCGCCGGCGTCGTCGACCTCCAGAGCAGCAGCGCCGTCAAGGTCAAGTCCACCAAGGTGCTCCAGGCTCCCGGCTACACCGGCAAGGGCAAGGACTGGGCCCTCATCAAGCTCGCCAGGCCCATCAACCTGCCCACTCTGAAGATCGCCACCAACACCGCCTACAACAACGGCAACTTCACCGTCGCCGGCTGGGGCGCCACCCGCGAAGGCGGCGGACAGCAGCGCTACCTGCTCAAGGCCACCGTCCCCTTCGTCGACGACGCCACCTGCAAGCAGGCGTACGGCAGCGACCTCGTCCCCGGCGACGAGATCTGCGCCGGGTTCGTCGCCCAGGGCGGCGTCGACACCTGTCAGGGCGACTCCGGCGGACCCATGTTCCGCAAGGACGACACCGGCGCCTACCTCCAGGTCGGCATCGTGAGCTGGGGCGAGGGCTGTGCCGAGCCCGGGTACCCCGGCGTCTACAGCGAGGTCTCGACCTTCGCCGCCGACATAGCCAGGGCGGCCGCCGGACTCTGATCCCGTACGGCCCGTGAGCGCGGCGCCCGCGACCCCGGTCGCGGGCGACCGCGCACGGCGTCCCGTCAGGATCGGGCCCCCGCGGGCCACGTAGGGTTGGCTGTCATGACCACCAGCAAGCCCCAGGAAGCCGGCCCCGACATCAGCGCGGAGCTGGCCCGGCTGCGCGACAGCATCGACAACATCGACGCCGCCGTCGTCCACATGCTCGCCGAACGCTTCAAATGCACCCAGCAGGTCGGCCACCTCAAGGCCGCCCACCAGCTCCCGCCCGCCGACCCCTCCCGCGAGGCCCACCAGATCGCCCGGCTGCGCCGCCTCGCCGAGAGCGCCAAGCTCGATCCGGCCTTCGCCGAGAAGCTGCTGAACTTCATCATCGCCGAGGTCATCCGGCACCACGAGCGCATCGCGGACGACGCGGGCGGCAGCCCGGCCGGCGCCACGGACGCGACCGGCACCTCCGACACGGGGGAGTGACAGCGGCGGGGCGCCGTCCCGCCGTTGGCCCGTGGCCGCGTCGTGACCGCCCCGGCCGCGCCGTGACCGCGCTCTGGCTGTGCCGGGATCGCCCTCGTCCGTGGTGCGATCGCCCCTCGGCTGTGCCGCGATCGCGGAGCCGGCCGTGCCGTGACCGCCCCCGGCCGTGCGGCGACCGCCCCTCGGCGTTCCGTGACCGCGCCCCGCGATCAGACATACGCAGAGCGTACATATCGCACCACCCCTGTGTCCCGACCGCGCCATCGGGCAGCATGGCCTCATGTCCGTACTGACGCGCGACGAAGCGCAGACCCGTGCCAAGCTCCTCGACGTCCACCACTACGGGATCGAACTCGATCTGACAGGAGGGGACGAGACCTTCGACTCCCTGACCGTCATCCGGTTCACCTCCCGCACCGACGCGGACACCTTCGTCGAGCTGAAGCCCGCCGAACTGCGCTCCGTCACCCTGGACGGCCGGCCTCTCGACCCCGAGACCCTGGACGAGAACCGGCTGCCCCTCAAGGGACTCACCGCCGGCGAGCACGAACTGCGCGTCGACGCCTCCATGCGCTACTCCCGTACCGGGGAGGGCATGCACCGCTTCACCGACCCCACCGACGGCGAGACCTACCTCTACACCCAGCTCTTCATGGAAGACGTCCAGCGCGTCTTCGCCGCCTTCGACCAGCCCGACCTCAAGTCCGTCTTCGAGCTCTCCGTCACCGCACCCGAAGGCTGGACCGTCCTCGCCAACGGCGTCACCGAACACCTCGGAGACGGCCGCTGGCAAGCCGCCCCCACCCCGCTGATCTCCACCTACCTAGTCGCCGTCGCCGCCGGCCCCTGGCACTCGGTGCGCACCGAACACGCCGGCCTGCCCTTCGGCCTCCACTGCCGCCGCTCGCTGGCCCCCTACCTCGACGCCGACGCCGACGAGATCCTCGACGTCACCCGCGCCTGCTTCGACCGCTACCACGAGAAGTTCGACGAGCCCTACCCCTTCGACTCCTACGACCAGGCGTTCGTCCCCGAGTTCAACGCCGGCGCCATGGAGAACCCCGGACTCGTCACCTTCCGCGACGAGTTCGTCTACCGCTCCGCCGTCACCGACACCGAGCGGCAGACCCGCGCCATGGTCATCGCCCACGAGATGGCCCACATGTGGTTCGGCGACCTCGTCACCCTGCGCTGGTGGGACGACATCTGGCTCAACGAGTCCTTCGCCGAGTACATGGGCTACCAGACCCTCACCGAAGCCACCCGCTTCACCGACACCTGGGTCGACTTCGGCGTCGCCCGCAAGTCCTGGGGCTACGACGCTGACCAGCGCCCCTCCACCCACCCCGTCGCCCCCGATCCGGACGCCGTCCCCGACACCGCGTCCGCCATGCTCAACTTCGACGGCATCTCCTACGCCAAGGGCGCCTCCGCCCTGCGCCAGCTCGTCGCCTGGCTCGGCGAGAAGGACTTCCTCGCGGGCATCAACACCCACTTCGCCCGCCACAAGTTCGCCAACGCCACCCTCGCCGACTTCATCGACAACCTCGCCTCCGCCACCGAACGCGACGTCCACGCCTGGGCCGACGCCTGGCTGCGCACCACCGGCGTCGACACCCTCAGGCCCGGGATCACCGAAGCCGACGGCCAGTGGCACCTCACCGTCGACCGCGACGGCAGCCGCCCCCACCGCATCGCCGTCGGCGCCTACGACACCGTCCCCGGCGAGGGCGACCGCCTCACCCTGCGCGAGCGCTTCGAACTCGACGTCCCCCGGGGCGACGTCGGCGCCCCCAGGCCCGGCCGCCGCCCCGACCTGCTCCTTCTCAACGACGGCGACCTCACCTACGCCAAGGTCCGCTTCGACACCAAGTCCTTCCAGACCGTACGAGCCGCCCTCGGGGGCCTCCCCGACCCGCTCACCCGGGCCGTCGTCTGGAACGCCCTGCGCGACGCCGTACGCGACGGCGAACTGCCCGCCATGGCCTACATCGAGACCGCCCGCACCCACCTGCCGCGCGAGACCGACCTCGCCGTCGTCCAGGGCGTCCTGACCTTCGCCACCGCCCATGTAGCGGGCCGGTACCTGAGTCCCGAGGAGCGGCCCACCGCCCTCACCACCCTCACCGACCTGTGCCGCGACCTCATCCGCCGCACCGAGGACGGCTCCCGGCCCGGCCTGCGCCTGACCGCCGTACGCCACCTCATCGACGTCGCCGTCCACCCCGACACCATCAGCGCCTGGTTCTCGGAGGGCACCGTCCCCGGCGGCCCCGAACTCGACCCCGAGCTGCGCTGGCGCATCCTCGGCCGGCTCAGCGTCCTCGGCGCCGTCGACGACGCCGTGATCGACGCCGAACTCGTCCAGGACCCCAGCGCCACCGGCCAGGAGGGCGCCGCCCGCTGCCGCGCCGCACTGCCCGACCCCCAGGCCAAGCGCGCCGCCTGGGACGCGATGTTCGCCACCGACGACCTCTCCAACTACCTGTTCACCGCCACCGCCCAGGGCTTCTGGCAGCCCGAACAGGCCGACCTCGTCCGCGAGTACGTCGAGCGGTACTGGCCCGACGCCGTGGCCGTCGCCGAACGACGCGGCCCCGCCATCGCCGAAGCCGCCGGCCGCTGGGCCTTCCCCGCCAGCGCCGTCACCCCGCAGACCCTCGCCCTCGGCGAGAGCTGCCTGCGCGAGGCCGACCCCATCCCGGCCCTGCGCCGCAAGCTCGCCGACCAACTCGACGACCTCGCCCGCGCCCTGGGCCTGCCGAACGACGCCGTGGAGGCGACCGGCGCCCTGCTGGACGCGCTGCGCGAGGAGCGCGAGCGCACGGTCGGCCTC